>JAJZBS010000082.1 GCA_021851885.1 Actinomycetes bacterium
CCGGCCGGCGCCGCTCGTCGGCCAGCACACCGACGAGGTGCTCGCCGAGGTGGGGCTGTCGCCGGCGGCCATCGCCCGACTGCGAGCGAGCGGTGCCATCCCGGCGGAGCCCGCCGACCGCTGAGCTGCCCCGCCGCTACGTTCTCAGCGGTCCAGCCCAACGAGCAACGCTTGCAGGGCGAGCGTCTCGCCGGGGTTGCGCACGAGGTTGCGCCCCAGCTCGTCGATGGCTGAGATGGCAGCGATCGCCGCTGCACGTGACCCCGGATCGGCCAACCGGTCGCCATACTCGCCGGCGAGGATCGCCAGGCCCGTGCGCAACTCGTCGGTGCGTTGCCTGCGGATCTCGCGGCGGTGGCGCTCGTCCAGGTCCTTCACGCCCGCCGTCAGATCGGCGCGGGCAGCCCGGCCCACCTTCCCGTTCACCGAGGCCGCCCGGGCGTTGCGCTCCTCGAGGGCGGATGTCTCGGCCGCCTGGCGGGCCTTCAGCGGCTCGACCGAGGAGTCGAGCAGGCCGATGAGCTCGTCGGCGAGGCCCGCCGCCGTTGCGCCGGTGCCGTCGAGGCGTGCGGGCACGCTCCGCCACGCCTGGCGGCGGGCCTCGAAGCCGGGGTCGGCGGCGAGGAGCCGGGCCCGGTCGGGACGGCCGCCGGCGACCTCGGCCAGGTGGTCGGCCCGCTCGGGGCTGACTCCGTCGGCGACGAGCAACTCCACCACGGTGGCCAGCGGAACCGGGCGGAAGTCGATCCGCACGCACCTGCTGGCGATGGTGATCAGGTCGGCTGGGACGTGTTCGGCCAGGACGACGAACACGGTGGACGGCGGCGGTTCCTCGATCGTCTTCAGCAACGCCGGCCCGGCCACGCCGACGAGGTGGAAGTCCGTCAGGACCAGGACCTTGCGGTCCCCCTCCACCGGGGAGCGCGCCGCCAGGCGCGTGACCTCCCGGGCGGCGTCGATCGTGATGGCGGGCCCCTCCCGCTCCACCACGGCGACATCGGGATGGATGCCGGCGAGGACCCTCCGGCACGAGTCGCAGGTTCCGTCACCGCCGCCGGGGCAGAGCAGGGCGGCGGCGAACGCGGCGGCGGCAGCCCTCTTGCCTGTGCCCTCCGGGCCGACCAGCAAGTAGGCGTGCACCGGCCGGCGGGCGGCGGCACGCAGGGCGGCGACCGCTGCGGGCTGGCCCGCCACGGTGGCGAACAGCCGCTCGCTGGGGAGGTCGACGGACGGGGAGCTCACCGCCCCCATCATGGCCTCCCCGCCCGCTGGCGGAGAGAATGGCGCGCGACCACCGCTTGCCGAGGCATACTCCGAGCGTCTGATCCGCTGCGATCCCGGGGGAGGAAACAGGTGGACGAGCGACACGCCCGCCAGCTACTGCGGGAGGAACGGGAAGAGGTCCAACGGCTGCTCGCCGAAGTCGGTCGGCGGGACGCGGTGCGGGAGGCCGGCGACGAGCACGCCGACCGGGACGACGGCGCCCAACCCCTGACGGCCGACGGCACGGACGAGGCCGTGGCCGCCGGGCTGCGCGCCCGGCTCGACGCCATCGCCCGCGCCGAGGCCCGGCTCGACGCCGGGACATACGGCCTGTCCGTGAAGAGCGGTGAGCCCATCCCCGACGAGCGGCTGGAAGCAGACCCGGCGGCAGAGCTGACAGTCCAGGAGGCCGCTGCGGCCCGGCGGTGAGCAGGGCCCGGCCCGCCGGCTGGAGCCCGGCCTACGACCGGTCCGCCACCGTTGCCTGGGCTGGACCAAACTTCCCCAGCGAGCGCCCGGGTGGCATGCCGCGACACCGATGTCAGGGGCTTCACCCAACCCCATCCAACCGAGGAAGGACCGGGCCTCTCCCCCACCCGAGCATGGCAGAACGTGGCGGGGCTCTCCGTCGAATGGACATGTCGGTCTACACCGGAACGAAGGCGGGCTTCGGCTCGTTGTTTGGGCAGTTGACCGCGATAATCGCGGACAACTGCCCAAACAACGCGATGGTCACGGGCTGCTGCCGACACTGCCGGCCCCTCTGGATCTTCCATCCCCTCGGCCCCTCCCGGTTCCGCAGGCTCCTCCCGGTTCCGCCGGCCCCTCCCCCCTCCTCCCCGCTCCTCCGGGCGCTGGGACCGGGGCTAGGACGGCCGGGACGAGCTGGGGCCGGAGCGGGCCGGCAACCGGTCCACCACCGCTGCGACGCGCTCCGCCACCTCGTCCATGGCACCGGCCCCGTCGACGGTGGACCACCTGGCCGGATCACCGCCGGCGAGCGACGCGAACCCCCGTTCCACCCTGGCGAAGAACTCGGCGTCCTCGCCCTCCATGCGGTCCGGGGCAACAGGACGGTCCCGGAGCCGGGCGGCGACGACCTCGGGGGTGACCGCGAGGAGCACCACGAGGTCCGGTTCCCATCCCGCCGCCGCCCAGGATGACAGCAGTTGCAGCCTCTGGGGGTCCAGACCCCGCCCCCAACCCTGATAGGCGAGCGTCGAGCCGGAGAAGCGGTCGCAGACGACGTCCCGCCCCGCCGAGAGGGCCGGGGCGATCACAGTGGCGACGTGCTGAGCGCGGGCGGCCAGGAGCAGCAGCGTCTCGGTGCGGGCGTCGAGTGGAGGGCCGTGGAGCAGGAGCTCACGGATGCGCTCGCCGACTTCGGTCCCTCCCGGTTCCCGGGTGAGCACGGCGCCGAGGCGTTCTGCGAGGATCGCCGCCTGCGTCGACTTGCCGCTCGCTTCGCCACCCTCGAGGACGATGAAGCGGCCCCGCAGCGCCGGCGCCCCGGCGCCCCGTGTCACCGCCGGGGTGCCCCCTTCTCAGCCGCCTTCGCCGCTCCCTGCGCCTTCTTCGCCGCTCCCTGCGCCTTCTTCGCTGGTGCTGCCTTCTTCGCTGACCCTGCCTTCCGTCCGCCGCCGGTCTTCTTCTTCACCGGCCCGGCTGCCCGGCGGTCGGCGAGCAACTCGGCGGCGCGCTGGGCCGTCATGCCCTCCACCGTGTCGCCCTTGCGGAGGGAGGCGTTGGTCTCGCCATCTGTCACGTACGGCCCAAACCTTCCTTCCCGCACCACGATGATCCCCCCGCTCACCGGGTCCGGGTCGAGCTCCCGTAGCGGCGCAGCCGAACGTTGCCCCCGGCGCGTCTTTGGCTGGGCGAAGAGAACGAGTGCCTGGTCCAACGTGACGTCGAACAGCGCCTGCTCGCTGTCCAGGGACCTCGAGTCGTCCCCCTTCTTCAGGTACGGCCCATAACGGCCGTTGGTCGCCACTACCTCCTCATCCGTCGCCGGATCGACCCCCACCAGCCGGGGAAGGGTGAGGACCCGCAACGCGTCTTCGAGGGTCACGGTGTGGGGGTCCATCCCGGAGAGAAGCGACGCCGTCCGCGGTTTGCCGTCCACGTCCTCGGCCTCCCCCAGCTGCACGTAAGGGCCGTACCGCCCGGCACGAACCATGACCGCCAGCCCCGTGTCCGGGTCGTCGCCCACCACCCGGTCCGTGGACCCGACCGCCAGCAACTCCTCCGCCCGGGCCGGTGTCAGCTCGTCCGGCGCGAGATCCTCGGGCACGGACGCCCGCTCGCCGCCCCTCTCGAGGTACGGGCCGTAGCGACCGACGCGCAGGACGATGGGCTGGCCGTCGGAGGTCTCCCCGATCGGGATGGAGTTGATCTGACGGGCGTCGATCTCGTCGAGCTGGTCGGAGACGAGCCGCTTCAGCCCGAGCGCGCCGGCATGGAAGCCGTGGCCGCCCCCGGCCGTGCCCCCATCGCCGTCCCGCGCCCCGCCGACCTGCAGCCCACCACTCGGGACGGTGCCGTCACCGCCGGCGGCGAGGCCCGGCTCCACCGTTCCGAAGTAGAACCGTGTCAGCCACGGCACCGACTCCTCGCCACCGCGGGCGATCTCATCGAGGTCCTCCTCCATCTCGGCGGTGAACCCGTAGTCGACGAGCTTGCCGAAGAACTGCTCGAGCAGGGTGACGACGGCGAAGCTCGTCCACGACGGCACGAGGGCGGTGCCCTTCTTCCAGGCGTAGCCGCGATCCTGGATGGTCTGGAGGATCGAGGCGTAGGTGGACGGCCGCCCAACGCCCAACTCCTCGAGCGCCTTGACCAGCGACGCCTCGGTGTACCGCGCCGGCGGGGAGGTGCTGTGCTCTTCGGCCGCCAGCGCCAAGGCGTCGAGGGCGTCGCCCTCCGCCAGCGCCGGCAGCCGGACCTCCCGGTCGCCGAGCTCGGCGTCGGGGTCATCGGAACCCTCGACGTACGCCCGCAGGAACCCCGGGAAGGTGATGACCCGCCCGCTTGTGGCGAACTCGGCGTCCTCGCCGGCCGCCGTCGTCGCCCCCAGCCGGACCTGGACGGAGCGGCCCTCCGCGTCGGTCATCTGCGACGCCACGGTGCGCATCCAGACCAGCTCGTAGAGGCGGCGCATGTCCCCCGACAGGCCGGCCTGCTCCGGCGTGCGGAACGTCTCGCCCGCCGGGCGGATGGCCTCGTGGGCCTCCTGGGCGTTCTTCACCTTCTTGTCGTAGCGGCGGGGCTGCGCCGGCACGTAGCGGTCGCCGTAGAGCGCCCGGGCCTGCGCGCGGGCCGCCTCGAGCGCCTCGGTCGACAGGGTGGTGGAGTCGGTGCGCATGTAGGTGATGAAGCCGGCCTCGTAGAGATCCTGGGCAACCCGCATCGTGCGGGCCGAGCCGAAGCGCAGCTTCCGGCCGGCCTCCTGCTGGAGCGTCGAGGTCATGAACGGCGGCGCCGGCGAGCGCCGCCACGGCTTCTCCTCGACGGAGCGCACTGCGAACTCGCGGCCCTCGAGCCGACCAGCGAGCGCACGGGCGGTTGCCTCATCGAGCCGCACGACGTCGTCGCGGGCGAGGTTGCCGTCCTCGCCAAAATCCCTCCCCGTCGCCAACCGCCTCCCCTGGAGGGCGACGAGCGTGGCGCCGAAATGGCCCTGGCGCACCTCGGGTCGGGCATCTCCATGAACCTCGAAGGTCCCGGCGACGTCCCAGTAGCCGGCGGCCCGGAAGCGCATCCGGGCCCGCTCCCTCTCGACGAGCAGGCGTGTCGCCGGCGACTGCACCCGCCCGGCGGAGAGGTTGCGCATCACCTTCTTCCAGAGGACGGGCGACACCTCGTAGCCGTACAGCCGGTCCAGGATCCGCCGGGTCTCCTGGGCATCGACGAGGCGGCGGTCGAGATCGCGGCTCTCGCGCACCGCGCGCTCGATGGCTGCCTTGGTGATCTCGTGGAACACCATCCGCCGCACCGGCACCCTCGGCGCCAGCACCTCGAGCAGGTGCCATGCGATCGACTCGCCCTCGCGGTCCTCGTCGGTCGCGAGGTAGACCTCGCTGGCCCCCTTGAGCAGGGCCTTCAGCTTGCGCACCTGGTCCCGCTTGTCGGGGCTGACCACGTAGAGGGGCTTGAAGTCGTTGTCCACGTCCACGCCCAGGCGTGCCCACGCCTCGCCCTTGTAGGCGGGCGGCACGTCGGCGGCGTTGCGGGGCAGGTCCCGGATGTGGCCGATCGAGCTCTCGACGATGTAGTCGGAGCCGAGGAAGCCTGCAATGGTCCGGGCCTTGGCCGGGGACTCGACGATGACGAGGGGCTTTGGCATGGCGTTCGGGGCAGCCTAGGAGCGTGGGCGGGCAGGCAGGTGCAGGGTCGGCCGGCCACCAGGATCGGCCGGGGCACCACAATCGGCCCCGCCGCCGCCGGGTGTCAACCCACCGCCTTCAGTGCCAGCGCCGATTCGATCTCGGCTCGCAGTCGCTGCGGTTCGCAGGTGACGGTCAGCCAGTCCGACTCGATGATGTAGAAGCCCTCGGCACGGATCCGGTTGCGGCGGTGCAGGTCGGCGGCCCGCGCCCTCGGGCTGGAGTGGTACGCGAACCCGTCCACCTCGAGCACCAGCCCCGGCGCCAGCAGGAAGTCGATGCGGTACCGGCCCCCGCAGACCTGCCGCTCCATCCCGATCGGCGCGTAGCCCCAGGCCTTCAGCAGCCGTAGGACCTGGCTCTCGAGGACCGAGGGGTGGGGCGGTTCCGCCAACCCGCGCCGTTCGCACACCGCCCGTATGGCAGCGGGGCCAGGCCGCCCACGTCCGGCGAGAAGGGCAACGGCCCGGGCCAGATCCCGCGCCTGGACCTGACGCCTGGCGATCGCCTTGTCCGTGAGATCGTCGAGCGTCCCCACCGCCAGCCCGCTCGCCGCCAGGTCGACGAGGGTCTGGACAACGTCGGTCACGGCAATCCCCTGCCGCTGCCTCGGGCGCCGGCCCGGTCCCCGCCGGCGGTGGATGTCGACTCCGTGGAGGTCCGCGTCCGCCGGGTACGGCACCGTCACGCACGGCCGGGCCGGTGCCTTGGCGACGAGATCCCACAGCCACGCCGCCGAGGCGTGGGAAGCCACCGCCGAGGGGCCGGCGCCGGCGACCGCCGCCGTCAGATGCGTCGCCGGCGACAGCGGCGTGCCCACCGGCACGTAGACGCCCGCGTGCAGGCGTTGCCACCGACCCCGCGCCACCCGTGCCCGGATCTCGGCCGGGGTCATCCCGAGCCGGCGCGCCTCCCGGGCGGTGACCACACCGTGATGCTGGACCAGGTGGGCGTTGAGCGCCCGTTCGATCTTGCTGTCCACTCGAGGCAGTCTGGCACCCGCCTGTGACATCCCATCGAACTGTGAGTGATTTCTACACAGTGTGTGTACTTTTCACTCACAGTTCGGGGATAGGGCTCCGGCGGGCGCCGGCGGGCGCCGGCGGGCGCCGGCGGGCGGCCCCTACTCGTCCTCCACCAGGCGCGCCCGGACCTCGAGGAGCTGTTGGACGAGGTCCCCGGACTCTGCCTGCGCGTAGCTCTCGATGGCAGCAACGAGGACGTCACGGTGCGCACCGACGAGCATGCCAGCGTCGAGGCTCTCCTCGGGGACTGTGAGGCCGGCGGTGCCCACGACCGGCGGCTCCTCGCCGGCGGCGGTGCCCACGACCGGCGGCTCCTCGCCGGCGGCGGCCTCGACGGCGACATCGAGACCCTGGGTGCGCCTCTTGGAGAAGGCGATGCCACCGAGGATGACCGCCCCCGCCACGACTGCGATGGCCACCCGGGCGGCCGTGTCGGTCTCCGTGGAGATGACCGCCGGCAGGATGAGGAGGCTGACGAGGTTCATCACCTTGATGAGCGGGTTGAGGGCCGGGCCGGCGGTGTCCTTGAAGGGGTCCCCGACTGTGTCGCCGATGACGGCGGCCTTGTGCGGCTCGGAGCCCTTGCCGCCCTCGTGGCCGTCCTCGATGTACTTCTTGGCGTTGTCCCAGGCGCCGCCGGAGTTGGACAGGAAGTTGGCCATGAGCTGGCCGGTGAGGATGGTGCCGGCGAGGAAGGCGCCGAGGGCGAGGGGGCCGATGGCGAAGCCGACGACGACCGGCGAGAGGATCGCCAGCAGCGCCGGCGTAGCCAGCTCGCGCAGGGAGGCGGCGGTGCAGATGTCGATGACCCGCCCGTACTCGGGCCGTTCGGAGCCGTCCATGATCCCGGGGTGCTCGCGAAACTGGCGGCGGACCTCGTTGACGACGGTCCCGGCGGAGCGGCCGACGGCGCGGATGGCCAGCGAGCTGAAGAGGAAGGCGATCGAGCCGCCGATGAGCAGGCCGATGAAGATCGTGGGGTTGGCGACGTTCACGATCGTCTGCTTGGTCGTCTGGTAGAGAGCGTTGCCGCTCAGGTGCAGGTTGAGCTGCTGGGCGATGGTCTGCACGTAGCTCGAGAAGATGGCGACGGCGGCGAGCACGGCCGAGCCGATGGCGAAGCCCTTGGTGATCGCCTTGGTGGTGTTGCCGACGGCGTCGAGGCTCACCATGATCCGCTCGGCTTCGCCGGAGAACTCGCCGCTCATCTCGGCGATGCCAGCGGCGTTGTCCGATACCGGCCCGAACGTGTCCTCCGACACCACCATGCCCGTCGTGGACAGGAGCCCCAGGCCGGTGAGGGCGACGAGGTAGAGGGAGAACTCGATCCGGCCGTTGCCGAGGACGATCGCCACGACGATGGCGACGACGATGGCGATGATGGCCGGCACCGACGACTCGAGACCGCTGCTGATCCCGGCGAGGACCGTTGTGGCAGGGCCGGTGCGGGCGGCCTCGGCGATCTCCCGGACCGGCGACGTCTCTGTGGAGGTGTAGTACTCGGTGATCCGGCTGGCGACCTGGCCGAGGACCACGCCGGTCAGCACGGCGAGGAACACCTTCAGGTTGTGGACGTAGAACTCGGCCACGAAGAACGTCCCGATGATCGTCAGGACGGCAGCCAGGAGGAACCCACGGTTGATGGGCGCCATCGCCGTCCGGTCGTTGCGGCCGGCCCGCACGGCGAGCACCCCGATGATCGACGCGAGGATCCCGATGGCGGGGACGGCGAGAGGGAAGGTGATGCCGAGAGCGGGGTTGAGACCCAGGCTGCGGAAGGCGCCGTTGCCGAGGAGGAGGCTGGCCACGAGGATCACGGCGTAGGACTCGAAGAGGTCGGCGGCCATGCCGGCGCAGTCCCCCACGTTGTCGCCGACGTTGTCGGCAATGGTGGCGGCGTTGCGGGGGTCGTCCTCGGGGATCCCCGCCTCGACCTTGCCGACGAGGTCGGCGCCGACGTCGGCCGCCTTGGTGAAGATGCCGCCACCGACTCGCATGAACAGGGCGATCAGCGAGCAACCGAACCCGAAGCCGATGAGGATCGCCGTCGCCGTGTTCTGGGCGAGCATCACGATGACCGTCGCCCCGAGCAGGCCGAAGCCGACCACGAACAGACCGGTGATGCCGCCGGTGCGGAAGGCGACCCGCAAGGCGTCGGCCAGGGACCCGTTGCGCGCTGCTGCCGCGGTGCGGACGTTGCCGCGCACGGCGGTGCTCATGCCGATGAAGCCGGCGGTCCCGGAGAGCGTCGCCCCGGTGAGGAAGGCCAGCGTGCGGAAGATGCCGGAGGGCACGAAGCCGAGCACGACGTGGCCCGTGGCGAGGTTCGTGACCCGGGTGGAGGTCACGAACACGAGGACGGCGAGGGGGATGACGATGATGCCGATCGTCTTGAACTGGCGCTTCAGGTAGGCGCTGGCGCCCTCCTGGACCGCCTTGGCGATCTCGACCATGTTGGGGGTGCCCTGGTCGGTGGCGAGCACGTTGCGCATGAGTACGACGCCCGTGGCGATCGCAACCAGGGCGCACACGGCGGCGAAGGTGAGCCATGCCCATTCGGCACCCCCCAGGCGGAACGCCTGGTAGCCGCCGTCGAGGAGGGGTCGGATCATCTGGTCTGCTTCTCCATTCTCCCCCGAGGGAGCTTCCCCCGGCTGGGTGTGCGCCCGCCCGCCGGGGCCGGGCCGGCGACCGGCCCCCCGGCGGCAGGTGTGCGTCGGACGAAGATCTGCTTGGCGACGCTCGCTCCGAGCGTCCGCTCGTGGCCGTCGACGGCGACCACCACGGGTCCGTCGAAGGGGTGCTTCTCCCGCAGCACCACCTCGACACCGGGCCGGACGCCGAGCCCGTCGAGGAAGCGGGCGAGCTCTGGGGCGGTGGAGCCGGGCAGCGCGATCACGGCCCGGTCCCCGGGCGTCAGGTCGTAGAGGACCGGCAGGTCAGGCAGGCTCACCGCCTCGGTGCCCGGGATCGGGAACCCGTGCGGACAGGTCGCCGGGCGGTCGAGGGCGACGTAGAGCCGGTCCTCGACCTGCTGGGGCAACTGGTGCTCGAAGACGGGGGCCAGCGCGTCCGCCTCCGACCAGGAGTAGCCGAGCATGTCTGCGAGGAACCGCTCCACGATCCGGTGCCGGCGGATGACGGCCATGGCCAGGCGCTCCCCCTCCCGGCTGAGGGTGACGCCGTGGTAGGGGGCGTGGCTGAGCAGACCCCGCTCGGCGAGGCGCTTCACCGTGGCCGTGGCCGTGCCGGGCGACACCCCCAGCGACTCTGCCAGGTCACCAGTGCGAGCGGTGCCGTCCGCTCCCGGGGCGCGACTCAACCTCCACACGGCTTTCAGCGTTTCGCGCTCGGGCTTCGTCAACGAACTCGACATGATTTTGGGCCGTTTGAAACCTTAAGGTTTCGACCACCGGAACGTCAAGCCCCGTGACTGGGACCGCTTCCCGCAGAGACGTAACGTCGTGCGTCGAGGGCCCGCCTTGCCTACCCCGCCGCCTTCGCCTCCGCCCCCGATGGACCAGCCACCGCGCCGATTGTTGCGCCTGCGCCGCCACGGCCTTGCCCTCCTGATCCTCGCCGCGGCCGCCGGGGTGACGGGAGCGATGTTCGTCCCCGTCCGCCCTCTGGTCCCGGCAGGCGCCAGGGCGTGGACCCGGACCCTCGTCGCCGGAGGCCTCCGCCGCAAGGAGCTGGTGGTCGCGCCCTCCTCCCGCCGCCCGGGTACCCCACCGCTGCCCCTCTACGTCGTCCTGCACGGCTCGGACGCCACCCCGGCGTTCGAGGAGCGCCGGACGGGCTTCTACGCGCTCGCCGGCGAGGGCCGGGCGGTGCTCGTCTACCCCGCCGGCGTCGGGCAGAGCTGGAATGCGGGTGGCGGCTGCTGCGGCCTGGCTGCCGCCCGAGGCATCAACGACGTGGCCTTCGTGCGAGCCGTCGTCGCCGATGCGATCGCCCACCTCGGCGTCGACCGCCACCGCGTGTACCTCGTCGGCTACAGCAACGGCGGCAAGCTGGCCATGCGCATGCTCGGGGCGGACCCCGGGGCGTTCGCCGGCGTAGCCGTGTACGCAGCGACACCGACGGAGCCGCTGCCGCCGGGGCCGCCCGTGCCCGTCCTCCTCGCCGGCGGGACATCCGACCCGCGCACGCCGTGGGCGGGGGCCGCGGAGCAGGGCAACGGGGGGCCTGCGCCGTCGGTGCTGGGCACGGCGGCGTTGCTCCGCCGGCGCGACGGGCTCGATCATCCCGGCGCCGGCCGGAGGGAGCGCCTCGCCGGCGGTCGGGTGACGGTCACCACCTGGCGGGGTGCCAGCCGCCGGCAGGTGCTGCAGTTGGTGGCCTACCGGGGACGGGGCCACGACTGGCCTCAGGCGGAGGATGCGCCCCTGCCGCTGGCAGCGTTGATCGAGGAGTTCTTCAACTCGCTCGGACGCTGAGGGGGGCAGCGCCGCCGTACCGGCCCGAGGGCCCGGGGCGGCGCAACACCAGCCAGGAGCCGCCGAGGATCATCACGAAGCCGGCCCCGGTCGCCCACGTGAACGCCTCGCCGAGGAAGACGACACCGAGGACGACGGCCACCGCCGGGTTGAGGTAGGTGACGAGCGTCTGGCGGACGGGGCCGACCTCGGCGATCAACGCGAACGCCACCATGAAGGCCAAGCCAGTGCATACGACGCCGAGGGTCGCGACCGCTACCAGGGGAGTCCAGCCCAGGTGGGTTCGCAGCTGCAGGATCCCGGCCGGGGCATAGGCGGTGGCGTTGAGGGTGAGGGAGGCGGCGACGACGCCGAGGCTCGGGACGCCGGAGAGCCAACGACCGACTATGGCGGGGCCGAGGGCGTAGCCGACCACGACGAGCACCATGAGTGCCGCCGGCCCGAGCTCGGCGCTGGAGAGGTCGAACCCCACGAGGGTGCCGACGCCGGCGAAGCCGAGGAGCATCCCGGCGACCCCGGTCGGGCCGAGGCGCGGCGGCCGCCCGAGCATCCAGGCGATCGGGATGCCGGCCAGGGGGACGGCGGCGACGAGCAGGCCGGTGATCGAGCTCGGCAGCGACTTCTCGGCGGTGGGCAGGCAGAGGAACGGGACGGCGACCTCGGCAGCGGCGAACGCCAGCACCGCCCGCCAGTGGGGCAGGACAGGTCGCAGCTCGCGGCGGGCGGCGGCGATGGGCAGGAGGATCGCAGCGCCGATGCCGCAGCGCAGGAACACCAGCGTCGCCGGGGTGATCTCGCGGACGGCGACCTTGATGAGAAGGTAGGGAACGCCCCAGATCACACCGAGAGCGGCGAACAGCAGCACGGCGCGGCGGGACACCGCCGCATGGTAGGGCTACTCCCCGTCGGCGAGGACGGCCCGGATGATCTCGCTCGTCTGGTCGCCGGCGTCGTCAGCGGGCCCGCCAAAGACGACCATCCGCACCTTCGTCCCGTCCGCCAGTCGCTCGAAGCGAGCCAGGTCGACGAGCGTACGTATCAGCGGGATCCCGAGACCCCGCTCGAAGTCGAGCCGGCTGGGGTCGGTGACCGGGGGGTGCAGCGGCAGGCGGTCGGGGTCGAAGCCGCCGCCGTGGTCCACTATCTCGACCTCCATCCGCTCGTCCGCCTCCAGGACGCGGACGGTCACCGGTTCGTCGGTGCCTCTGCGGCCGTGGGCCTCGATGGCGTTGGTGCACGCCTCGGACACCGCCAGCTTGAGGTCGTCGATCCGCTGGTCTGCCAGGTTGCGCCGTCCCGACGCCAGCGACGACACGACCAACCGCACGATGGCGATGTACTCGGGGCTTGCGGGAACGGCCAGCTCCAGAGCGACGATCATGCGGGCCAGCTCCTCGGGACCGGGCCGGTCAGCTGGCGGTCGCTTCGTCGACCGAACCGGAGATCGTGAACACCTTGGTCAGCCCCGTGATCTCGAACACCTTCAGGATCCGGGCCTGGGTGCAGACGAGCCCGAGGTCGCCGTCGTTGCTGCGAAGCCGCTTCAGCCCGCCGACGAGGACTCCCAGTCCGGTGGAGTCGAGGAACTCGACCCCCTCCAGGTCGACGATTATCTGGTTGCGCCCTTGGCTGGCCAACTCGACGAGCTTCTCGCGCAGCCGGGGCGCCGTGTACACGTCCACCTCGCCCTTGACGGCGAGGACCGTGTAGGGCGACCGGCTGTCGTCGACCTCGAGACCGAGCTCCATGGCCTTCCTTCCTGCGCGTCGGCACCTCCCGGGACGGCCCCGGGGGCATCGACCGGGACTGTACCCACCGGAGCCGGGCCATCACCCCTCCCTCTGTCAGCGTGCCCGGCCGCGGGAGGCCGTGAGGGAGACGACCCGGCGGGCGATGTTGACGGCGTGGTCGCCGAGCCGCTGGTAGAAGTGCGCGACGAGGGTCATGTCCACGATCACGGGCAGGGGCATGCGGCCTGATGACAGCTCGGCGGTGAGGACGGCGTGCAGGTCGTCCATCTCGTCGTCGCGCTCGACGAGGGCCCCGGCGGCCGAGCCGTCCCGCTCGTACCAGGAGTCGGCCGCCTGGCGCCACATCTCCGAGCCGAGCCGTCCCATCCGCTCGACGAGGCCCCGGCAGCGGGGCGTCAGCTCCGCCCCGAAGCCACCGCCGGCGCGACGGGCGATGTGCAGGACCAGGTCGTGGGACCGCTCGAGCTCGGGCACCACGCGCAGCACCGAGAGAAGGAACCGCTGATCGGTGGCGGCGGGCGGTTCGAGGGCGAAGTGGTGCTCGACCACCTCTTCGACGTCCTCGTAGAGGTCGTCGATGGGCCGCTCCCGCTCCCGGAGGATCTCGTGGATGTCCGGCTCGCCGGAGAGCAGCGCGTCCGTCGCGGCCACGAGACCCTCGGCAACGAGAGCGAACAGCTGGATGACGTCGGCTTCGATGGCCCCCAGGCGCTCCCGGTAGGGCGAGGGGGAGCCGTCCATCGGCCGGAGCCTACCTACGGGTGACCCGCAGGTGGTGACTCACGGCACCGCCGTGCACCCTCAGTTGCGGGTCTCCGAAGTGACCATCACCGCCTTGACAACGATGCGCTCCGCCGCCGACCCCTTGGGAGCGCAGGACGAGAGCGTCAGCGTCGACCGGCCCGGCGTGTTGGCCACCACCGCCCAGTCGTA
>JAJZBS010000083.1 GCA_021851885.1 Actinomycetes bacterium
CGCGAAGCGCCCCTGGAGCGAGGCAGAGATCGCCCGCCACGTCGACGGCGCCTGGGCCTGGGTTAAAGGCCGCGGCACGGCCGGGCTCGCCCTGCCCCATGAGCTCGCCGCGGCGCTCGGCATCGCATCGGCCAACGGCGAAGCTCCCCTCGCCGGCCCCTCTCCGACCGCCGGGCCCGACGCCTCCTCCCTAGCGGCCGGGAAGGCGGCGTCGATCGTCACCGGGCCCGGCGCTCCCCTGGACGCGCCAGCCCCAGCCCCCCAGCCGGACGCTCCCGCCGTCGGGCCATGGCCCGCGGGCGAGACGAGCCAGCAGGCGGCTCGGGCTCCGGTGGGCGCCAGCCTCGCCGGCCGCCTCGCTGGCAACGGGGCGGTCTTCGCGCTCGGCACGGTGAGGCGAGCTGGGAGCGACGCGCTCCTCACAGGGCGCCCTCTCGCCGGGGCGACGGCCCAGGCCCGGGAGCACGCGCTGGTGTCGGTCGCGCACAGCGCCTCGGTAGCCGCCGAACTCGCCCTCTTCGCGGCTCTGTGCGACGCGAGACGCGGCGACGGCACGCGTGTCGCTCGATCTCCCCCGTCCCACCCAGCGCCGGCGCGAGCGCCGAGGGGTTCTCATGCGCGACGGGCGCCTGTTCAGCAAGCCCTCGGTCGCATGTCTATGGGATGAACCGTGCGCGGCTTCCTGCGACACCGCCGGCCAGGCGGGTCGTATAGCGCGCCCGACGAATGGAGAGGATGAACAAGATGGCCACGAAGATGCTGTCGATCCCGGAAGCCGCCGAAGCTCTCGGGGTCACCCCGCGGTGGGTGCGCCGGGCGATCTTCGAGCGGCGCGTCGCGTACGTGAAGCTCGGACACCTCGTGCGCATCGACGCCGACGACATCCATGCCCTGATCGCGGCCGGCCGGGTCGCGCCGGAAGGGCTCGGCGGGCCAAGACGCCGTGTCGGCCAGCGGGGAGAACCACTCCGAGAGCGCTCTGCCGGGTCGAAGCGCCCCGTGCGCACGGCGGGAAGGGCGACACGGGCACGCCAGCCAGCGATGGCGGGCGAGGTCAGCGGTCGTTTCCGCCCTACCCGGTCCCGATCGCACGCCGGTGAGAGCCCGACGGGGACCCCGGGTGAGAGCCGGTGAGAGCCGGCTGGCGCTCGTCGGCCACAAGAGAGGATGGCCGCTGTCTCAGGCGACGACTCGCGCCCGCCTCGGGGCTTCGAGGAGCTCGGTCGCGTCGCCAACGAGTTCCATGACAACCTTGCGCCCGCCCGGCCGATCGAGCAGGTCGGTCGCACTCGCGACGACAGGGTCGTCCTCGTCGCCGGTGACGACCAGGTGACCGACGGTGATCGCATCGGGATGGCTGGCCTCGTCGAGGAACGCCCAGAGGTGGCCTTCCGCGTCGCGGCCTTGGACGTCGCAGGGGATGTCGAACTCGACGGGCACAGCCACCTCCTCTGCTTGCACGGGTTGCGGCCCTCGGCCCCGGCGAACAGCTAGGCGAGCCGGGTGGCCTCCACGATAGTGAGCGCAGGGGGCACGACGTCGGCATGCGGAGCGCGCCCGTCGCGACCAGCTCGAAGCCAGCGTCGTGAAGCGCGGCGATCATGCATGTGGCGTAGCGGATGTAGGTGGCGAGCACCTCCGCGAAGATGCGTTCGAGCGGCCAGTCGGGCGGTCGGGCAGGACCACGTCGACGCTGACCGACGCCATGTTGCGCCCCCGGAAGCTGCGCTCCCGGGCCTGCCGGTTGGCACGGGCGAAGAGCTTGCCCGGCCGTCATCGGCGCACCGCGAACGACGCCCCATGCGGCATCGGATACGGCTCCAGTCGCCGTCCAGAGCTCGCTCTCGATGGGGGTGAGAAGCTCCGGGTCCGGCAGGGGGACGTACAGCTCGTCCACGACTCGTCCTCAGCGCCGCGTGGGGGCCGGAACTGGGTCCTGCTCGGCGAGGACGGCGCCGATCCGGTCGTTGGCAAGCTCCTCGTCGCAGACGCGGACCGGCTCAGACCGAGATCGGCGAGTAAGGCTCGGTCCCCCTCCACCTGGAGTGCCAGAGAAGCGCTATCGGGTTGCGAGCCACCGACGGCGGCCGCTGCCCGATGTGCGGGCGTGCTCGACCAAGGCGACGGGCTCTCTTGTCGTTCGAACTGCCGGCCACGGGCGGGTGACTCGCGCGGGTCGCCGGTGTGGCGCCCGAGTGACTACGGGCTCTTGCCGACGAGAAGTACGTCGAGTGCGCGCCATGCATCGCCGAACGCACCAGTGTGGTCTTCGAGTGACGTGTGAACCTCGATTCGTCGCGCATGGTGGGTGACGCGCGCTGCGATGCACACGAGCTCTCGGCGCAGCCGTTTGCCATGGGCCCGTCCGTCGGTCGCGTCGTGCTCGGTGAACGCCTGGAGCCACGACGAGATGTTCACGGCGAGCAGTGCGCACCACATCCACATGACGTTCACCGCCTCGTAGCCCGAGGGCACGTGGCGCATCGCCATGCCGAGCTTGGTGTCCTTGATCGCCACTTCGACATGGGCTCGCAGTCGGAACCATGTCTCTATCTCGCAGATGTCGCCTTCGAGGTTGGTGATGACGAAGGAGTACGCGTAGGCGAAGGACGCGTCGCCAGCGAGAAGGAGGGAGAGCTGATTGGGGTCGATGGTGCGCAGTCTGCGACTGCGCGGGTCGCTCGATAGCTCGGTCGCGTAGACCTTCACCCGCCGGCAGATGACTCGGGCTACCTTGGGCCATCCCTTTGGCGAGTAGTCGCACTCGGCGACCTCTGCGTCCATTCCCTTCACGCAACGCCAGTTCTCGTCAGGGATCTTTCGCTGCGGTCCAGATGACAGAACATCGTGACCGGATCGTTACGGATAGAGATGGTCACTTACACGATGAAGGTCGGCCAGAGAGGCGCGCGGTAGTGACGCGAGATGTAGAGCGAGCGGAATGGGCAACGACGCGGGCATGGAGCTGCGAGAGACGGCTCTCCGTCTCGGCGCGATGAGGTCGCGCAAGAAGAAAGCCCCGATTGCGAGATGGTCGTCAACACCGATGGGATTGCCTTCCTTGCGCCGCGCGAAACCCGGTGCGACCGCTGATGACCGCTCGGACGCGACGGTGTTGAGGACAAGATGAGGACGGTGGCGCGTTTTCGAGCCGCGAAAGTCCTGGTCACAGGGCTCTCGGAGCCCTGCCCCGCCTACAGGCCGGCTCACCACCTGACCTGGGATTATGTGTGAAACGTGGCGAAAATCCCTACTTTTTCCCTCCAATGTGCCTCGGAACCTGCGGCCTGGAGGTGGTGCGTGAGCGGGACGATGAGGGAGCGACCCCCGGGGTCGCGCCGATGGGAGATCCGGGTGTTCGTGGGGCGCGACCCGGAGACGAGGCGCCCAAGGCAGGTCTCCCGGATGGTCCACGGCGGCAAGCGCGAAGCTCGGCACGCCCTCGACCGGCTTGCTGCTGAGGTCGCGGAGGGCAGGCACGCCCGGTCGTCCGCGACGGTCGGCCATCTCCTCGACGAGTGGATGACCCGCTACGTCGAGCGCCGGCGTGCGAGGACTACGATCGACACCTACCGGGTCCACGTCGACAAGCACATCCGCCCCGCGCTCGGCTCCGTTCGCCTTGCCAAGCTCACCGCATACGACCTCGACCGCTACTTCGAGTCCCTGGAGGCCAAGGGCCTCTCCCCCGCCACCATCCGGCTCAACCCCAACATCGTCTCCGGCGCCCTCTCCCAGGCGGTCAAGTGGGACTGGATCCGCTCCAACCCGGCGACGCGCTCCTCCGCCCCGGAGGTGAGATCGGCCGAGAGGCGGGCGCTCACCGTCGCCGAGCTGCGCACCCTCTACTGGGCCGCCCATGCAGAAGACATCGACATGGCCGCGGCGATCGCCGTCGCAGCCCTGTCGGGATGCCGGCGCGGGGAGCTGTGCGGGCTGCGCTGGCGCGACGTGGACTGGGACCGCGCGTGCATGAGGGTCGAGAGGGCCTGGGTGCCCATCGAAGGCGGCCAGCACCTGACGACGACGAAGACCGGCAAGGTGAGGACGGTCTACCTCGGAGACGAGGGCCTGGAGCTGCTGCGCCAGTACCGGGGGGAGAAGCGCGAGCAGCTCGGCTACGAGCCCGATCCTGCAGGATGGCTCATCAGCCTCGACGGCGGCGAGACGCCGATCCGGGCGAAGACCGTGACCGAGTACGTCTCACGGCTCGGGAGGCGACTCGGCATCCCCGTGCATCTTCACGCGCTCAGGCACTTCGCAGCGACCGAACTCGTGCACGCGGGCGTCGACCTCCCAACCGCCGCCGGGCAGCTCGGCCACACGGTCGAGGTGATGGCGTCGACATACCTCCACACCGAATCGGGGCGCGGGGCCGCCGCCGGGAAGGCGATCGCCGCGGTCGTGGGACAGGCACTCGCGGTGCCGATCGAGGTCGAGGCTGAGTTGGCGGAGGGGTAGGGGAACGTTCCCTCTCCGCCCGCGCGATGCTTGAAGCACTGGTCGAAGGCGAGCGGAACCCGCAAGTCCCCGCGGAGATGGCGCTCGGCCGGATGCGCAAGAAGGTCCCCCCGCTCCAAGAAGCCCTCGTCGGACGATTCGGAGCGCACCACGCGCTTCTCGTGCGCACGATTCTTGCCAGGGTGGACTTCCTCGACACGCGGGGAAGGCCCAAACACGGAACGGCGAGGAGCCCAATAGCGCTCAGCGACCGCCGGGATGGGTCTGCGTGGTGCCTGGGGAGTGAGATGACGCACCTCACGGACAGGTCTTGTAGCCGAACTCTTGCAGGACTTGCATAACCCGACCTGGCCTGTACGTCCAGAAGTAGTGCACCGTGGATTCGGTCCGAAATCCGATTCCTACGCCAATAGGCCCCTTTTTTGCGAATACACATATTGAGTCTCTCGACATGACGACGGGCAACGGGAGATTCAGGGGAAGAAATACGCCCCTTCTGACCTGTATTTCGACTTGATGGCCATCAACCTTCAAGCGGCCAAATGGGATGGTCGCCCTCACGCGCCTCAATCCGTAATGTCGGCTACCCAAATCAATACTAACCCCTCCTGTGAAAAGTGCCTCCGACCTCAGCGTCTCGTTTACCATTTCACGCCGATGCCTCCAATGCCGAACATCCATGATGCCTGTGCTGATGCAGTATGTCCGCCCGCGTACCCAATACCCACCTGGAAGCCAAACGCAGACGTGCCCCAGTGGCCAGCATTTCCATAGATGATCGACCCCGAAACAGCGATTCCGGCGGCCGCTGCGACCTGGCCACTGACGCTAAACCCAGATATGAAAGTGTTCAGATAACTGTGCGAAGGAATGGTGCTCTCCCAGACCCACCCGGCATCGGCAACAGCAAGTGCTCCGGGAACGCTGATTCCGACCTGTGGGCCGATATACGCATCGCCGTAACGGTCGACAACCAGCTGCCCACCAAGTGACAGAACAGCTAGCGGGGGGAAGAATGGTGCGAGAGGAGCAAGCCATGTTCCTGAGACATCAACCCCAACCCAATCAGGATTCGTTATCCAGTCACCTCCCCGGCTCGAGGCTCCCTGCGACAAATCAGCCACATCTATTGCCGATGTCAATGTTATTCCTGAACCGCATCCACCACCGCTGGCCGGCGCTATGACCACATCTCCTGAAAGCTCCGACTTGGCCTGTTGAATAAGGGGTCGGACTTCCGAACCAATCGCATTGTCGATGGCATTCAAAGCACATCCGCCGTAAGTCCAGGGCTCATAAGAGACACAGGCGTGCAGTCCTGTGGGGTCCGTTTGATTCACCGGATTGTCTGTGGCATACGCATACGGCTGATCGGTGCTTGCCAGTGCCGGGTCGACCGTCGTGAAGTTCCCCGTCTGGCTGTCATACCACCGTGCCCGCATGTTGACGAGGCCCGACGAGTTCGACGAGACGTCTTCATACTGGCCCGCATATCCGAAGGCCGATCCAGCCGATCCGTTCGAGATGTTGCCGTAGGCGTCGTAGCGCCAGAAGTTCGTCGCCTGGCCGGCCAAGTCGGTCACGATCCAGGCGTCGTCTGGTGATGCGTAGGTCATGAACGTCGGGTTCGATGTCGGCGGGGTGGACGTTACGTCGACTTGCTCGACAGGTGTCTGGCTCGGCCCGTAGATGTAGTAGTCGATGCCGTCCGACAGTAAGAGCGGCAGCGAAGCCGTCGTGTTCCAGACGAATTGGGTTGGCGAGGCGGCGCCCGGGGGGATGATGGCCTCCTCGTTCCCGTCGCCGTCGTAGAGGTACCGGGTCGTCGACGAGCCATTGGTGAACGAGGTCATCTGGCCGATCTGGTTGTACCCAAAGGCAAGGGTGGTCGACCCGGAGACCTCTTGGGTGCGATCACCGAGGGTGTCGTAAGTGTACGTGCCACCGCCGGTGCCCCCGGGGAGCGCCGTCTGGGCCGTCACTTCACAGTTGGCGTCGACGGTCTGATTGTAGGTGTTGAAGTTCCCGCTCCCGTCGTGGCTGGAGGATTCCATCATGCAGCCCGCCGGATCGTAGGCAAAGTTGTTCGCGCTCGTCCCTTGTGGGTTCGGCCCTTGGAACACTACCTGGCCTGCCTGGTCGTAGCTGTAGTTGCGCTGACCGTAGAGGACGTTGCCGCAGTTGTCCTGGTAGGTCTCCGCGTCCTGGGTGACCTGGCCGTCGGCATTGCGGTGGTATCCCGCCGACGGCTGGAAGCTCTGGGTCATCGTGGCCGTCGTCGGCGTACATGTCGTATGCGGCTTCCTGGATCCCTTGGGCTGACGGGACTTGGCCTGGCGAGCTGTCCCCTTCTTCCCGGCCACCGTCCGGCGCTTCGTCGACGTCTTCTTCGCAGACCCTTTCGCCCCCGTACCGGCGATTCCCCCGCGAGACTTCGCCTGGGAAGAGGTCGCAGCCGGCGGAGGGGGCAGCGGCGGTCCGGCGCCGTTTGCCGTTGCAGAGCCCGTGCCAGTCCCTGTCGGGTTGAAGAAGTGCTGCATGGCGTTCCACGTCGGGTTGCCCTGCGACGACGCCGGCACTCCGGGGCCGCTCCTGTGCTTGGTACGCCCGGCGATCTCGGGGCTGATGGCCGTTGCGGTCGCGTTGAGCTGGCTGACCGCCTGTGTCATGTAGCTCGCCGCGTCGTAGCTGAAGGCGGTTGAGCTTGTCCCGTTGGGGTTCGTTGCGCTCACGCCGTCGTCTTGTGCGGTGACGTTGCCGTTGAGGTCATATCCGAAGGTCACCTCGTTGCCCGCCCAGTCGGTCACCGAGGTCATTTCGCCGGCGGCGTTGTACGCGTACATCACGCGCGGCTGAGACACGGACGACGTCGGTGGGTATTGCATGCCCAGGAGTACCCCTGTCGAGGAGTATCCGTAGACAACGGTCTCCGAAGACAGTGAGCTTCCGGTCCCAGGCGTGTACGTGACGGCGCTCGTGAGGCCGTCCTCGGTGTTGGGCACCCCGTAGATGGTTGTCGAATACGGGATGATCTGATTGGTAGAAGTCTTTTGGCTCCAGTCCTGCATGGACGAACGGATGCCCCCCGGGTAGTACGTGTAGACGACGTTCAGGGGTGCCGTATATCCCGAGGCGGAATATAGGTAGGTCTTCGCGATCAGATTTCCAGCTTGGTCGTAGCCGAACACGGTGTCGCCCGACGGAGTCCCCTCCAAAGACACCCGACCACCGGGATAGTACGCCTTGTACGTCACGGCCCCGTTCGGGTCGGCGGCCGTCGCAGGAAGCGTCGTCGAGTACACCATGTTCCCGGCGCCGCCCGCCCCTTTAGGTGCACATGCTTCTTCGTAGTAACAGTATGACGTGGACTTGCCGTCAGGGTTCACGACGGCCTCGTTGTTGCCGGCACTGTCATACTCGTAACTTGTCATGTCCCCAAGGGGATTTGTGACACTACCGAGCAGCCCGCCACCGTAGGTGTAGATGGTCTCTGTGTAGCCCGTGACGACTCCTTGAGGAGGGGCCAAACTCGGGCCCCATGCTGGGCAGGTGACGCCGTTGGCGACGTTGACCGGATCGATGCTGCAGAACACACGGCCATTTGGATCGTATTCGGTAACGGACGTGTCGACATCGGGATTGGTCGTCTGGACGACTTCGCCGTTGGCGTTTGCAAGACTCGTCGTCACGTTGTTGGCAAGTGTCGGATACAGCGAGGACGGGCTCGGAGGAGTTGCGATCCACGCAGCCTGCCAGCTGGGGCACGTCCCCGGATAGCTGCTCCCAGATGCCGCCGCGTTCGGCGCGATCGTGCAGTAGACATCCCCGTTCGGGTCGTAGTACTGCTTCGTCGTCGCCGCGAGCGACGTCCCGGATGCTACCGTGGTCGCGACCAGCTGGTTCGCGGAGTCATAGCTGTAGTCCGTCACGATGTTCGGATCGGCCGTGGTGTTGTTCGACTCGACCGTCTTGCTCGCCTTGCTGCCGTTGGCGTCGTAGGTGTACGCAGTGATTCCACCCGTGGCGCTCGTGGACTGGATCACATTGCCCGCAGCGTCGTATGTGGTGATCTCTGCCCCCGCATACGGGTCACTACTCGGCGTCGGTGGGCTCGCCGGAGGGGTCGTGGGACACGTGGTGCCACTCGTCCCCGCTTCGCCAGGAGTAGCAAAGAACGGGCTTACCGTGCAGTACTGGCGGCCATCCGCATCGTAGGCATACAAGGTGACAGCCCCGGTCGGATCGGTGACCTGAACAAGGTTGCCGGCGTCATCGTAGGTATCGATCGTGGCTCCAACGTAGGGGTCGCCACCTGAGGCTGCTATCGGCGTGGTCAACATCGGCGGCGGAGGTGGGCAGTTCACGCCGTTCGCGTAGTTGGCCGGAGTGACTGTACAGTACTTCTGGCCCGCGGCGTCGTATGCGTACTCCGTCGTCGCAACGTACGCGTTGAAAGTGACCGTCGAGGTAAGGACTTGGCCGGCGCCGTCATAGCTATAGCTGGTCACATCACCGCTCGGATCTGTGGTCGCATAGGTGCGCGATGTGTCCCCTCCGTCGCCACCTGGCGGAGCCGAAGCCGCACACTGGCCCAATTGGTCCTCGAAGTAGTAGCAGGTCGTCGTCGTCAGGCCAAACCCGTTGGTCTCCGACGTGACTTGTCCCCCCGCGTCATATGTGGTCGACCGGGCGTCCGGAGCTGTCGCCCCATATGGCGGGCAGGTAATACTGCGATCCACCGCTTCAGGCGACAAGGTGCAGTACACAAGCCCCTCGGGCACACTTGACGACGTACCCGTGTAGCCATAGACCGTTGTGTTGCCGAGCGGATCAGTTGACGACGTCATCTCGTCGTCGGAGTTGTACACATTGATGGTCATGCCGAGATCCGTCCCAGCCGGCGGTGGCGAGGCCGGCATCGTCGCTGGGCAACGCGTCCCATTCAGGTAGTCCGCAGCATCGACTGTGCACCACACCTTGTTCAGCGACGTGTAGGCGCTCTCTGTCGTATTCCCATCGGCGTCCGTGGACGTCACGACGTTGCCAAACGAGTCAAACGTCTGCGTCGCGACCCCCGACTCCGTGGAGCCGTAGGCGGGACAACTGGTCGTTCCCGCCGCATAAGCAACCGGTGAAATCGTGCAGTAATTCAGCCCGGCGTCAGGCCCCGAGGCGACGTAACCATAGACCGTCGTGTCGCCATCCGCGTTCGTCGTCGACGTCGGCTCGTCCTCGGGGTTATAGACGTTGATGATCATGCCCAGGTCCGTGCCCGCTGCCGTCGGAGCCGTCGGAGCCGATGTCGGGCACGTGACGCCGTTGGCGAAATCGACCGGATCCACGACGCAGTAGACCTCATTGTTGGTCGTCGAGGCATACTGCGTGGTGTTTCCCAGCGCGTCTGTACTGGTCGTTATCTGGGCGGCCGCCAAGGGGCCAGCGTTCGAAAACGTATTGGACGTCCTATTGCCGTTGCCGTCTATGACGACCGCGGCCAGCGCGCTAGCCGGGTCACGCTCGTATGCAGCGCTCTCCTCCGAAGTAGTACCGACGCCAGTCTCGACACTCGTCACAGCACCGTCGGTGTAGGAATATACGGTGCTCGAGGATCCCGACGAGACCGTCGTCGTGCCCCCCGTATCGGATAGATTGTCCCCGTCGTAACTGAAGGACGTCAGAACTCCGTTCGGATCTGTCTGAGAACCGACCCAGCCGTACCACGCATCATTCGCCTCACTCGTACTTGTATTGTATGTATTAGACACAACTCCGCCGCCCGGGAGGTCCTCCGACAACAGGTCATTCACGAAGCACCCGTTGGCATCACCGCCGTCATAGTTGTAAGACGTGACCTGGCCATTCGGCTCCGTCACCGATGACAAGTTGTCCGTCGTTTCGCTCGCCCCAGACACACACTCCGAGCTCAAGGCCTGTTCCGGATAGAATCCGTAGTACGCGGAAGCCCCCGCATCGTCGGTCGCCTGAACCAGCTGGCCAAGGCTGTTGTATGCGAGCGTTAGCCAGTGGCCACTTGGTGAAGCTGTCCAGGCACTACAGGATGTGGCCGTTGTCGGACATCCGTTGACCCCTGGCGCAGAGCTTGACTCCCCGATGCTCGCACCGCTCGCATTCGAGACGCCATCGAGCATGCCGTTCGCATCGAACGAAAAGGCCGTCTCTCCCTTGACGTCACGAGAGTAGATCCAGGTGCCATCGACATTCTGGTTGAGCGTCGCTATGACACGCGGAGCCGTTGGGCAGAAGTCATAGGATGCAATACACCATGTAGGTGAAGAGCCTGCCACATAGGGAGCGAACGTGGTCTGTGAGCCGTTTTCATTGGTCACGACTGCATCGCCATTTGACTCTGTGCGAACGGTCATACAAAGGTTACAAGACCATCCGTATCCCAAGGGGCCAGGACTGAGTTGGTTTTGCGCCTGGTCCTGACCGAGGGCGGAGCTGTACGTGCGGGTGAGCGCCAGGGGTTGGCTGGCAGTCGCCGCGGTTAGATCCGTCGTGGTTTCGTATTCGTCGCCTGTCGCCGTATTGACAGGACGCTTTGTCGACACCTCTGCAGGAGGAGCCCCCTGCTGGCACAGTGAACATGCTTCTGACTGATTCCTGCCTCCGGCTTGGCCTGCCCGGGTCATCGCCCCACCCTCGAGGATCGATCCGGTGCCTTCGATCGCCCTCGATCCCAAGTCGATCGCCATGCAGAACCCGGTCGTCGGGCATGAAATCTCCTGCAACCCATACTCCGTACTAAAACTCCCTTCGACATTGCTCCCTGACGACCACGCCGAGCCATTCCACAGCCACACATTCTGACCGAATCCTGCTGCTACAGCGCAGAACTGGGGTGTTGCGCAGCTCACATTTGCACCATTCAGCGGTGCGCCCGAATGCGTAAAGGCGACAAGTGGACCGCTGCTCGTCTGGGTAATGGCCTCCTCGGTAGAGGTAGTTGATGTGCCACCTCCGAATGTCATGCACCAGGTGGTCGTCGGGCAACTCAACGATTCATCGCTACCGCCGGTGAGAAAGCCAGTAATACCACCTGACCACGATGTCCCGTTATAAATGGTACCCGTAAGTGAGCCATCGACCATGACGCACGAAGTGCCAGACGCGCACCATACTGAAGTTGGGGTGATTGGAGCTGTAACCGTCTCCAATTTTCCCTGCTCATACATATAGGTTGTCTGCCCGCTAGGCGAAACGAGACACGATGTAGCCGATCCACATGACACCAGGTAGTTTGCGATGTAGCCGTCGCTCTGCTTGCCACAAGGGTTTGTGAAATACGAGCAGCTACTCGGATTCTCGACAAATGACCATCGCGAACCGTTGAATCCGAAGACATTCCCGCTAGCGTCGGCCGCCAGGCAGAATTGCGCCGTGGGACACGAGACCGACGTAAGACTCAAGCCGAGGTCTGGCGCCTCGTTAGGAGCTTGGTACGCGTCGATGAATTGAGAGGGCTGCCACACACCATTAACGAATGCAGTCGCGTCACCTTCACTGTCGACGACCATGCAGAATGTGGATGATGCACACGAAATCCAGTCCTCGGATCCTCCGTATGTAGTCTGATCGACCGTGTCAAGTGTCGTATCCCATCCGGTCGACGATGACCACGTGTATACGCCGCCGTAATCGTCGCCCACTACGCAGAAGGTTGCGCTTGGACACGATATGGGCATTGGCGTCGCCCGCCACCAGTCTGCTGGGAACAGGCTGACTCCTGATGCGGCAGTGCCTCCAACGGATCCGTTGTATTGATCGGACGAGTTATCTTCATTAGTCCACGAACATGCCTGTGTCCCCGGGGCACATGACGCTGCTTGAAGCAAGGTCATGTTCGACTGTTGGGCGCCGGCAGTCCATGTACCGCCAGAGAACGTGTAGACACTCGATCCGCTGACCGCCAGGCAGTAGGTCGATGATGCGCATGACAGGGAATTTGCATCGAACTGGGGTGCCACATTGACGGGTGGGCCCCATGCCCCATTCGAGTATTCGTACGCATTACCGTCCGTATCGAGCGCTAGGCAGAACGTTGATGTGCCCGAAGGCAGGCAAGAGAGCGCCTCGAAGGCAGGCGATGATGAATTCAGCGACTGTATTGGGCCCCAGCTAGTCCCGTTGTAATTTGCCGCCCCCGTTTGAGAAACCCCGAAGCAGTCTGTTGCGGATACACATGACACATACAGGGACCAGGGAAACGGGCTCGACAGGGATGACCAGGTGCCACTGGAGTACACGTAACTACGTCCAAGTAAGTCGCCGGCCATACAAAACGCAGACGAGGCACACGAGACGGAAATGAGAGGATAATTACCGTTGTAAGGATACGATTCCAGGTGCGTGTCGACGAGCATGGGACTGCTCCAGTTGGTGCCATTGAAAGTCAGTGCAGTTCCGTCATTGCCGACTGCCATGCAAAACGTTGTCGATACACACGAGATCGCCTCAATGGCATTCGTGTACGTGTGTGTGTCGATCGTGCCCGATGCGGTCCACGTCATGCTGGGCACATAGCCAGACGATCCGGCGTGTGGTCGCATGACCCGGTGCGAGGGCAACGACGTTTGCGGTGTGTGCCTCACTGGAACGGCAGGTCGGCCTGGCGGGCGTAGCGCTGTTGTCGCCGACGCCGGAAAGGCCATGGCCCCGATCATTGCCGTACAAGCAATGGGCACGGCAAACCAGGCCGCGACTTTCGAACTCCCGCGCATTGTGGCCCTCCCTATGCTGGACCACCATGCCGAGCACTCGCACGGCTGTGCCGGCCACCATTTGGTGTTGTTAGCGTACCGACGACTGACACACGTGTCAAGGGCTGGAGTGGATTGTCGAATGCTTGCTTACGGACTGGGCGAGTCCGATCGCGCGCTTTTCGCTCTTCTGGTTTCAATGGGGAGATCGTGATCCGATCTTCGGGGGATGGATGGAAGCCGGCCCGCTGACCCCACCGGCGTGCAACAGAACGCGGAGCCCAGGGCTCCGGACATGGTGATGCGAATTACGCGATCCCGGGGCGGCCCTGGACGAGAAGTGCAGGATGAGATCAGCGAGCGACCTTGCTACCACGGCCCCATGACCGGCCCCGACGAATGCTCGGTACCCATCGTGGTCGCCACAGCCGGTGCGAACCTGTAGGGGTCTGACCGGCTGGAGGCAGCCGTGCGGGCAGCTATGAGAGCGAGCGCGAGGTGGGCGGGACCACCGACGGAGCGGAGTGCGGAGCTGCAGCCCGGGGCCCCGTCTCCGGCAGCAAACGACACGACGAGCATCACGGCTT
>JAJZBS010000006.1 GCA_021851885.1 Actinomycetes bacterium
CAACACCCGCCCAGGCGGCGACGGCTCCGATGCCCAGACGGCGCGTCGACGGGGCCATGCGCGCGACGGCACCTGCGACGCGCCCACCGGGGCTTGGGCGGCTCCCGGGGCTCGGGCGGCTGCCGGGGCTCGGGCGGCTGCCGGCCGGCGCGACGTCGGCGAGCGCCGCGCGCGTCGTGCCCACCCGGCTCACCCCACCGACAGCCGCGGGACGCGCGGTCCGATCCCGCAGAGGATCTCGTAGCTGATCGTGCCGCACAGGCGCGCCCACTCTTCGGCGTCGACCATCTCCCCCCCCTGGCGGCCGAGGAGGACGACTTCGTCCCCGACAGCAACATCGTTATCCGGCCCGCAGTCGACGAGGAGCTGGTCCATCGTCACGACGCCCGCGAGAGGCCTGCGCCTCCCCCCGATCAGCACAGCACCGCCCGCCAGCGAGAGACGCCTCGGCACGCCGTCCGCATAACCGAGGGGGACGACGGCCACCTGCGTCGGTGCAGGCGTCGTGTAGAGGAGCCCGTAGGAAAGCCCTTCCCCGGCCCCGACACGCCGCACGTGGGCGACACGGGCCTTGAGCGACAGGGCCGGGGTGATCTCGTGGCCACCGCCGGGGGCAGGTGCACCGTCTGGTGCGAAGGGCACGGGGGGGTAGCCGTACAGGGCGATGCCACAACGCACCATGGACAGTCGGGCCCGCGGATGGGCGATCGCCCCGGCCGAGTTGGCGGCGTGAACGATCGGTGGGTTGATGCCGTCGGCAGCCAGCCGCCGCCGCGCGTCGTCGAAGCACCGGAGCTGCGCCGCCGTGAAACCGCGGTCCGGATCGCCGACCTCGAGAGGATCGTCGGCTTTTGCGAGATGGGTCCACAGCCCTTCGACGGCGACACCGTCCGCGACGGCGGCGGCGCGGGCGACCGCGGGCAGCTCCGCCACGTCGGCGCCGACACGATGCATTCCGGTGTCGACCTTGAGGTGCACGCCCACAGATCCGTCCCGTCGGGTCGATCCACCGTGGGCGCCCGCGACGCCAGGCAAGGGTGCGGCGGCGGCGAAGGCGCGGGCGGCGGCTCCGGCTTTGGCGTGTCGTTCGGCGGAATCCGGGCCGGCCGCCGCCGCGACGGCCCGGACGCCGGCTGCCGTGTAGACCGTCGGCGTGAGCGCATAGGCCACCGCGTCGGCCATCGCCTCCGGTGGGGGCTCGGACAACAACAAGATGGGAGCGACGACGCCCGCTTCTCGCAGCGCCATCCCCTCTTCGACCGTGGCGACGGCAAGCCGATCGGCGCCGTGCGCGAGCACGGCCTCCGCGACGGTGATCGCCCCGTGGCCGTAGGCGTCGGCCTTGACGACGGCGCACAGGTGTGCAGGAGACGCGACCGACGCCAGAACAGCAGCGGCTCTGCCGAGCGCGCCCCGGTCGATCTCGGCCCATGCCGGGCGCAACAACCGGGTCACCGGCAGGCGTCCCGGCGCGCCGTCAACCACCGTGCGACGAGATCGGGCACGTCCCCGGCGACGAGCCCCTCCGCGTAGCCGAGGGCTGCCGCGCGCCCGTGCACGTGCGCGCCAAGAGCAGCCGCATCCAACGGGTCGCCGACACCGCGGGCGACCAGTGCTGCGACCATGCCCGCAAGGACGTCTCCGGTCCCCGGGGTGGCGAGGCGGGCGTCGCCGGCGGTGACCAGGCGGGCGTTCCCGCCGGGATCGGCGACGACCGTCGTCGGGCCCTTCAAGAGCACGACGACTTTGAGGCGGGCGGCGACGGAGCGCACCCAGGCGATGCGGTCGGGACCCGGTGCGGGTCCGGCGAGGGACCCGAGCTCCCCTTCGTGGGGAGTCAGGACGACCGGCTCGGTCGTCGTGGCCCTCCTGCGAGCCAGGAGCTCCTCGGCGTCGTCGATGCCACCGAGCGCGCCGATGGCGTCCGCGTCGAGGACGAGCGGCAGCCGGCAGGTGGCGACGAGACGGCGGACGCTCGCGACGGTCTCCGGCGCCCGGCCGAGGCCCGGTCCGGCTACGAGGACACGGCTGCGCTCGGCCGTCGCGCAAGCAGGCTGCGCCCAGTCCCCGGCGGGCAGGGCGACCACGACGGCGTCGCCTGCTTCGACGGAGACGGGGCCCGACGGCGATGCCGGGATGGCCAGGCGGACCATGCCGGACCCGGCGCGCAGCGCGGCGCGCGCACACAGCCCTGCAGCGCCCGTCATGCCGGGCGACCCGGCGACGACGGTGACGGCCGACCGCCACTTGTGGGTGTCGCGCGCTCGGGCAGGGACGAGCCTGTCCACGTCGGCATCCTCGACGAGGGCGATCACCGGCGGTCGGGACGACCCGTCTTGTGCCGCTGCGCTCTCCCGGCCGGCAAGGACGGCTCCGGCCGCATGCGGATCCCCCACGTCGATGCCGATGTCTGCGACGGTCACGCGCCCGGCGAACGCCGGGCCGTCCCCCAAGAGGAGGCCCGGTTTGAGCGCGGCGAAGGTGACCGTCCGGTCGGCGTGCATGGGAAGCCCCGATGCAGAGCCGGTGTCCCCGTCGACGCCCGAGGGGATGTCGCACGCGACGACGGCACAGCCTTGCGGGACCGGCGGTGCGTCGTAGGACCCGCGAAATCCCGTCCCGTAGGCCGCGTCGACGACCGCGTCGGCACCGCGGACGGCGGATCCCAGCTCCCCGGCCGCCGCGGTCGCGTCGACCACCCGAACCCGGACACCGGCCAGTGCCAACTTGCCCGCGGCGACCCGCCCGTCCCCGCCGTTGTTCCCCTTGCCGGCGACCACCGTGACACGCCGCCCGTACGCGCCGCCGAGCGTCCGCAGGACCCCGCGAGCCAAGAAGGTCCCCGCCCGCTCCATCAGAACGGCGACCGGGGTCGTCTCCTGGGCCGCCATGTCCGCTTCTCGCATGGCAGCGACGTCGAGAACCGGTCTCATCGCCTCCTCGTCACCTGTCCCCAAGCGCGACGACACAGGCCGCCGCGGTCGTGGCGGTGTGCGTCAGCGTCACGAGCCAGGAGGTCACACCGCGCGAAACTGCGACCTCTTGTGCCCGGCGGCGCATCTCGATCCGGGGCGCACCGGTCTCAAGGCTCACGACTTCGACATCGGTGAAGCCAATCGCGCCGAAACCCGCGCCCAAGGACTTCATCGCGGCTTCCTTGGCTGCAAAGCGCGCTGCCAGGCGCTGGGCGATGCGTGCCGGCGAGCCGTGGGTGACGTCGGTCTCCCCGGAGGTGAACAACCGGTCGGCGATACCGGGCCGGCGGTCGAGGACGCGGGCGAAGCGCTCGATGTCGACAAGGTCCAGACCGATCCCTAGCACCGACACGGTCACTCCACCGTGACGGTCTTGGCCAGGTTGCGCGGGCGGTCGACGTCGAAGCCGTGGGAGCGGGCCAGCACATAGGCCAGCACCTGGAGCGGCACCACGTTGACGATCGGTGCGAGCAGGGGCAGCGTCGGTGGGACCCATAAGACGTCATCTGCCCAGCCGGCCGTCTCCTCGTCTCCGTCCTCACAGACAGCCACGACGGTGGCACCTCGCGCCTTGGCCTCGGCGATGTTCGCCATCGTCTTCTCCCACACGGCCGAGCGCGTCGCGACGGCGACCACCACTGTTCCCGGCTCGATCAAGGCAATGGGACCGTGCTTCATCTCCCCGGCCGGGTAGCCCTCGGCGTGGAGGTAGGCGATCTCCTTGAGCTTGAGAGCTCCTTCGAGGGCGACGGGGTATCCGGCGTGGCGGCCGATGTACAAGAAGTTGTGCGCGCCCACGCTGTCCTCGGCCACCTTTGTGTAGGCGTCGAAGCGACCGACGGCCTTGGCCACCAGGCCCGGGAGCCCTGCCATGGCCTGGAGCAGGTCGGCTGCCCTGTCAGGCGCGAGGGTGCCTCGGTGCTCGGCGAGGCGCAATGCCAGCAAGTCCATGGCGACGATCTGGGAAAGGAACGTCTTCGTCGCGGCGACCCCGACCTCGGGCCCGGCGCGGGTGTAGAGGACCGCATCGGCGTCACGAGTCATCGAGGAGCCGACGACGTTGGTCACCGCGATGACCGGGGCGTCCTGGCGGGCGCACATACGCGCCGCTTCGAGTGTGTCGATCGTCTCGCCCGACTGGCTGACGGCCACCACGAGCGTGCCGCGATCGAGCGGCGGATCGCGATAGCGCAGCTCGCTCGCTATCTCGACGTCGGCAGGGAGGCGCATCCACGACTCCACGGCCAGGCGTGCAATATGCGCCGCGTGCAGGCTGCTGCCGCAGGCGACGAACGCGACACGCGACACCGCGGAGGGATCGATCCCGGCAAAGCCGTCTCCTTCCACGGCGCCGCCGCGAGCCAACAGGGCACCCGGATGCTCGCCGATGCGGCCGCGCAGCGTGTCGGCGACCGCGGCGGGCTGCTCGTGGATCTCCTTGAGCATGAACGTCGCGTACCCGCTCTTCTGGGCTGCGTCGAGGTCCCAGTGCACATCGAGGGTCGCCGGGACGACTTCGTCACCCGCCGCCGATGTGACCCGGATGCGCTCGGGGCGGATCTCGGCCACCTGATCGTCGTCCAGGACGAAGTAGCTGCTGGCCACTCCGAGGAGGGCCGGGATGTCCGAAGCGAGGTAGGACGAGCCGTCAGAGGTGGCGAGCACGAGCGGGGAGACTTTGCGCGCGGCGACGATCAGCTCCGGGTCCTGCGCGCTGATGACGGCCACAGCGAACGAACCGGTGACGCGCGAAATTGCGGCGCGCACAGCCGTGGCAAGGGGCATCGAGGTGGCGCGGGGCCCGCCGGATGCAGCGAGCTCCGCTTCGACCAAGTGGGCGACGACCTCGCTGTCGGTCGTCGACGCGAAGACGTGGCCGGCGGCGGCGAGCTCGTCGCGCAAGGCGGCGTGGTTCTCGATGATCCCGTTGTGGACGACGGCGATCTCGCCGGCGCAGTCGGCGTGCGGATGGGCGTTCTCTTCCGTCGGCGTCCCATGGGTCGCCCAGCGCGTATGGCCGATCCCGGCCCGGGCGCCGTCGGTCCCCGCGGGAAAAGCCGCGTCCACCGCCCGGCGCAAGGTCGCGAGGGAACCAGCCCCCGTGGCTGCCCGCACCCGGACCGGGCCGGCAGTGGCCGCCAGGGCGATCCCGGCAGAGTCGTAGCCGCGGTACTCGAGACGGGCGAGTCCGTCGAGCAGGATGGGCAGCGCAGGCGCTCGGCCCGTGACGCCGATGATGCCGCACATAATTCCCCAGGCTACGACGAGCCCAGTGCGTGGGCGACCGCAGCACTTAGACGTGCCACCGCAGCGCGCGCTTGCTCGTCAGTAGGGGCCTCGACCATGACGCGCACGGCGGCCTCGGTGCCACTCGCCCGGACGACCACCCGGCCCCGATCGGCGAGCTCCGCTTCCACGACGGCCACCTCGGCCCAGAGTGGCTTCGCGTCGTCCAGGCTGGCCACGTCGGCGACGGCGACCGTCGCGCTCGCCTGAGGAAGGCGTGTCATCGCCCCGGCAGCAAGATCTGCGAGCGGTTGCTTCGCGCGGCACACCAGATCGCAGAGCATGACCGCTGTGAGAATCCCGTCCCCGGTCGTGGCCCGGTCGCGGAAGACGATGTGCCCGGACTGTTCGCCCCCGAGGACGAACCCGCCGGCGTCCATCGCCTGGAGGACGTTGCGGTCCCCAACGGGGCACGACACGACCGTGACGCCGATGGCGTCCATCGCCCGGGTGAGGCCGAGGTTGGACAGGACGGTTGCGACGATCGTCTTTCCCTCCAGGCGCCCCTGTGCCTGGAGGTCGGCTGCGAACAGGGCGAGCAGGACGTCGCCGTCCACCAGGTTCCCGTCGGCGTCACAAGCGACGAGGCGGTCGGCGTCCCCGTCCAGGGCGAGCCCGAGGTCGGCACCGCTGTCGCGCACAGAAGCGATGAGCGCCTCCGGGTGCGTCGAGCCACACCCGTCGTTGATGTTCTCACCGTTCGGCGTCGCGCCAATGGTCTGGATGCGTGCGCCAAGGCGCGCGAAGACCAACGGCGCCACCTCGGTCGCGGCGCCGTTGGCGGCGTCGACGACGACGGTCAGGCCGTCGAGGCTCCCGCCCTCGACAGAGGCACACAGGTGGTCGACGTAGTCGTCGTGCGCGCCGGCGTAGGTGGTCAGAGCCCCAACGGTGGGATCGCCGAGGTCCGCCTCGTCGGTCCCGAGGACGGCGTCCAGGGCTTCTTCGATCACGGCCTCGGTCTTCCTCGGGATCTTCCGTCCGGTCGCGTCGAAGACCTTGACGCCGTTGTCCCGGTAGGGGTTGTGCGAGGCCGAGACCACAAAAGCCGGCACGGAGCGCGACGCGGCTGCGAATGCGATGCCCGGCGTCGGCAGGACGCCGAGATCGCAGACGTCGGTCCCCTCGGCGGCGAGGCCCGCCGACAATGCGGCCTGCAGGAGCGGTCCGGAACGGCGCGTGTCACGACCAACGAGGACGCTGCCTGGTCCGAGTGCCCTGGCGCAGGCCCGCCCGAGGGCGAGGAGGAGCTCGGGTGTGAGCTCGGTGTTGGCGACGCCGCGAATCCCGTCCGTCCCGAAGCGGGCGCGCAACGCTCTACCGCTTCGAATACTGCGGCGCCTTGCGAGCCTTCTTGAGCCCGTACTTCTTGCTCTCCTTCTCCCGGGCGTCACGGGTCAGGAGGCCGGAGCGCTTGAGGCTCGAGCGCGTCTGCGGTTCGATCTCCGCCAAGCCACGAGCGATGCCGAGGCGCAGGGCGCCGGCTTGGCCGGTCGCTCCACCGCCCGTGATGGTGGCGTCGACGTCGTAGGCGCCCTCTGCGGCTGCCAGGCGCAGAGGCTCGGCTGCGACCATGCGCGCCGTAGCCGAGGGGAAGTACTGCTCGAAGGGACGACGATTCACGGCGATGACGCCCGTGCCGGGACGGATGCGGACGCGTGCGACCGCGGCCTTGCGGCGTCCCGTCGACTGGACCAGTGGCTTGGGCATGGGCTCCTCTCGGTTTCCCTATCGCGTCGGCGAGGCGGCGTCAGCCGCGCGACGATGCCGTCCGACGGGCGTCCGGCAGGTCGAGCGGCTCAGGCGACTGGGCGGCGTGGGGGTGGGTCGGTCCGGCGTAGACCTTGAGCTTGGTGAGCATCTGACGGCCGAGGGGGCCCTTGGGGAGCATGCCCCGCACCGCCCGGCGGACAACCTCCTCCGGCTTCGTGTCGAGAAGCTCGGCGTAGGAGCGGCTCTTCAGGCCCCCGGGATAGCCGCTGTGGCGGTAGGCCAGTTCGCGCTCTGCTTTGCCGGCCGTCATGTGGACTCGGGAGGCGTTGACGACGACGACATGGTCGCCGGTGTCGAGATGAGGCACGAAAATGGGCTTGTGCTTGCCCCGCAGGATCCGCGCGACCTCGGTGGCGAGCCGCCCCAGGACCATCCCCTCGGCGTCGACGACATACCAGCCGTGGACCACCTCGGATGCTTTCGGTGAGTACGTGCGCACAGGTCCAGGTCCTTCGTTCTCTGTCGCCGGGGTGCCGCAAGGGTCTGCGCCCCGGGGTCTCCCCGCCGGAGCACGCACGCGCCGGGATGTCCAAGCGTGCGGCAACCGCCTTTCGCGACCCCTCAACGATAGGGGCTCCTGGGCACATCGGCAACCTCCCCCCTTTGCGGGGTGGAGTGGGCCGGGTCTGGCAGGGGGGCGGAGCCGGTTGGCGCGTAGGAGACATGCAGCAAGTAGAGCCCGTCGGGGGGCGCCAGCTGGCCGGCCGTAGAGCGGTCCCGGGAGGCCAGGATCGATGCCACATGCCCGGCTTTGCGGCGCCCGCAGCCCACGTCGACGAGGGTGCCGACGACGGACCGGACCATCTGGTGGCAGAAAGCGTTTGCCTCGATCTCGAAGTAGAGCAAGTCGCCGGGGCCTTTGCGCCAGGTCGCATCCGTCACGCGCCGCACGAGCGACGGCTCCGACGCCGTGCCCTCGTCGCTCACAGGCGCCTTCGGCCGGCGGCAGAAGGCCGCGAAATCGTGCTCACCGAGCAGAGGATCGCAGCCGAGCCGGAGGGCGCGCAGGTCCAGGGGGCGCTCGACCTGCCAGGCAAGTCCCGCCAGGAAGGGATCGGGAAGCGGCGCCGTCAGCAGCACGTAGCGGTACCGACGCGCGGTGGCCGAGCGACGAGCGTCGAATTGGGGGTCGGCTTCGGCGACCTCGCGCAGGACGATCGCCGGTGCAAGCATCTTGTTGCACGAGCGCTTGAGGGCGACGAGGTCGACGCCGGCAGCGGTGTCGAAGTGCACGACCTGGCCCCAGGCGTGCACACCGGCGTCGGTCCGCCCCGCACAGGTGATCTCGACCTCGTGGCCGCTGACGCGCTCCAACGCTTCGGCCAGCTCGCCGGCGACGGTGCGCTGGCCCGGCTGGTGAGCAAAGCCCCGGAAGGGGCGGCCGTCGTATGCGACGACCGCAGCGACACGGCGCCGCGGTTCTTCGTCGCTAGTGATGGGGCCCCCAGGGGCCGTCGGGCCTTTCCGGGCGCTCTGGCCTTTCCGGGCCGTCGGGCCTTTCCGGGCGCTCTGGCCTTTCCGGGCGCTCTGGCCCATGGCGCGATTGGGTCAGACCAGCTCGATACGGGCCATCGGCGCGTTGTCGCCGGGCCGCGGCCCGAGCTTCAAGATGCGCGTGTAGCCACCCGGGCGATCCGTATAGCGCGGGGCGATCTCCTCGAAGAGCCGGCGCACCATGTCGCGATCGCGCATGAGGGCGACGACGCGGCGGTGCTGCGCGACCCCGCCCTTGCGGGCTTCGGTGATCACCTTCTCCACGACCGGCCGCATCGCCTTCGCCTTCGCCTCCGTCGTGACGACGAACTCAGCGGCCACCAGCGAAGAGACGAGGTTCCCGATCATCGCCTTCTGGTGGGCAGCGCCGCTGCCCAGGCGATGGCCTTTCTTCGGCGTTCCGCGCATCTCAGCCTCCCCGGACCCGCAGCGTGAGACCACGCTCATCCAGCCGCTGGACAACCTCGTCGAGGGACTTCTGGCCGAAGTTCGTGATGTTGAGCAGCTCCTCGACCGTCTGTTCGAGAAGCTCGCCGATGGTGTTGATCTGTGCCCTCTTGAGGCAGTTGCGCGGGCGCTCCGTCAGGTCCAGATCCTCGATCGGCAGGTCGAGATCCGGGGACCCGCTGGACGTCGTCGCCAGGTCACCGAGCTCGAGGCCTTGGGGCGCCTCGCTCATCTCGGCCACCAGGGCGACCAGGCTCCTCAGCGTCTCGGCGGCCGACGCGAGTGCCTCGCGCGGCGTGATCGAGCCGTCTGTCTCGATGTCCAGGATGATGCGGTCGAAGTTCGTCGACTGCTCGACCCGTGCGGGCTCGACGATGAAGGCCACTCGCCGCACCGGCGAGAAGAAGGAGTCGACCGGGATCGTGCCGATCGACGACCCGGCCTTGTCCCGTTCCGCCGACACATAGCCCTTGCCGCGCTCGATGGCGAGATCGAAGGCGAGGCGTGCTTTGGAGTTGAGGGTCGCAATATGGGCTTGCGGGTTGAGGACCTCTGCATCGCCCGGCAGCTGGATGTCGCTTGCAGTCACCTCGGCAGGCCCGCGCACGTCGAGACGGGCGGTGAAGGGCTCGTCGCCCGTCGAGCGGAACACCACCTGCTTCAGATTCAAGATGATCTCGCTGACGTCCTCCTTGACCCCGGTGAGGGTCGTGAACTCGTGCAGGGCCTCGTCGAAGCGAACCTCGGTGATGGCCGTGCCCGGGATCGAAGACAGGAGCGCACGCCGGAAGGCGTTCCCGAGGGTGTGCCCGAAGCCGGGATCGAGCGGGCCAATCGAGAACTTCTGTCGGTTGAGCTCCTCCTCGGTCGTCGTGTCGACGGTGGGGCGCTGGATGATGAGCATGTCGGTGGTAGCTCCTCCGGATCTGTCGTGTGGGCCGTGCTGGTTCTCGTCTGGGACGGCGATCGACGCGGGTCGATGCCCGGTTAGTTACTTCGAGTACAGCTCGACGATCAGCTGCTCGCGCACTGGCTCGTCGATCTGTTCGCGAATAGGCAGGCTCACGACGGTCGCCTTCGTCGGAGCGTCCTGGGCGACTTCCAACCACGCCGGCTTGGTGCGGTCGATCGTGTCGAGGTTGTGGCGGATCAAGATGAAGTTCGCCGCTTTCTCGCGCAAGCTCACGATGTCACCCTTGCGCACGCGAAACGACGGGATCGTCACGCGGTTCCCGTTCACGAGGACCTGGCCGTGCCGGACGAACTGGCGCGCCTGGGCTCGGCTGGATGCCCACCCCGCGCGGAAGGTCACGTTGTCGAGGCGCAACTCGAGCATGCGCAACAAGTTCTCGCCTGTGATGCCCGACTGGCGATTCGCCTCTTCGTAGATCCTCACGAACTGCCGCTCGAGCACGCCGTAGATCCGGCGGGCCTTCTGCTTCTCGCGCAGCTGAACGAGGTACTCGGAACCCTGCCGGACACGGTCACGGCCGTGCTCACCCGGCGGGAATGCCCGCTTGCGCCGCTCGGCGATCTCGCTGACGGGGCACTTGATCGAGTTGCAGCGCTCTCCCTTCAAGAAGAGCTTCGTCCGCTCACGCCGGCAGAGGCGGCAGACAGGTCCGGTATAGCGAGCCATCGTGTGCTCCTTGCTCCTAGCCCGCTCAGACCCGGCGCCGCTTCTTGGGGCGGCAGCCGTTATGGGGGATGGGGGTGACGTCTTTGATGCCGGCGACCTCGATCCCGGCCGCGCCGATCGAACGGATCGCGGTCTCCCGTCCCGAGCCGGGCCCGCGCACCAGCACGTCGACCTTGCGCACGCCATGCTCCATCGCCTGGCGGGCGCACGCCTCGGCGGCCATCTGGGCGGCGAAGGGGGTCGACTTGCGCGAGCCCTTGAACCCGGCCGTTCCGGCCGAGGCCCAGGCAAGCACGTTGCCTTCGGGGTCGGTGATGCTCACGATCGTGTTGTTGAACGAGCTCTTGATATGGGCAATGGCGTAGGCGACGTTCTTGCGTTCCCTCTTGCGGGGGCGCCGCGCTCCTGGCTTCGGCTTGGGCATCAGTGCTTACGTACCTTCTTCTTGCCGGCAACTGTCTTCTTGGGGCCCTTGCGCGTGCGCGCGTTCGTATGGGTGCGCTGGCCGTGGACCGGAAGCCCGCGACGATGCCGGATGCCCTGGTAGCACCCGATCTCCATCTTGCGCTTGATGTCCTGCGCCGTGTCCCTGCGTAGGTCGCCTTCGACCTTGAGATTGGCGTCGATCCAGTTGCGGAGGCGCAAGACCTCTTCGTCGGTCAGGTCGTGCACGCGGGTGTTGGGGTCGACCTCGACCGCCTGGACGATCTGGCGCGACGTCGTCCGGCCGATCCCGTAGATATAGGTGAGCGAGATCTCCAGCCTCTTCTCACGGGGAATGTCGACGCCGGCTATGCGGGCCATTGATCGCGTCCGTTCCTCACAGGGGCTCCCATCACTTCCACTATCCCTGCCGCTGCTTGTGGCGCGGGTTGTCGCAGATGACCAGCACCCGCCCGTGGCGGCGAATCACCTTGCACTTGTCACACATCTCTTTCACGCTCGGGCGAACCTTCATGACCTCATCCCTCTACCCGTCGCTCGATTCCTTGCCCTGCTGCCGTCTGTGCTCGCCTCTTTCGAGGGAAGCGCCTACCCCGACCTCCGCGGGGCCGCTTGCGATCACTTGTAGCGGTAGGTGATCCGTCCGCGGGTGAGGTCGTAAGGCGTGATCTCCACCTGGACGCGATCGCCAGGAAGAATGCGGATCCGGTGCATCCTCATCTTCCCCGAGCTATGCGCAAGCACCTTGTGACCGTTCTCCAGCTCGACCTTGAACATCGCGTTTGGCAGTGGCTCGACCACCGTGCCCTCAAGCACGATCGCGTCCTCCTTGGGCTTCGACAGGTGATCCTCCTGGTACTTGTTCCACACTTTCTCGGCCCACCGGCACCCGGAGACCGCGGAACGCAACCCGAGCCGATTGGCATGGAGCCGAGTTGCAGCCCGGTGGGCGCGTGGCTTGAGGATCCGTGGTCGATCCCTGAGCAGGCGCGCACCACCCCGGCACGAACCGGTCAAGAGTGTAGCTCGGCATGCGGGAAAGGGCCACCCGGCACGTCCGGGCCGGCGGGGCGCCGTGGCAAGGAGCTCCGTGAAGGCACCGGGAGGGCGTCGAAGATGCCCGCCGGACCGGCGGCGGGGCTCACAGCAGGGTCAAGATCTCCGGCCCGGCGTCGGTCACGGCGATGGTGTGCTCGAAGTGGGCGGAGAGGCTGCCGTCGGCGGTGACCACGCTCCAGCCGTCGTCGAGCAGCTTCGTGTCGGGCCGGCCGGCGTTGACCATCGGCTCGATCGCGAAGACGTGGCCGACCTTCAAGATGGGCCCCGGCGTTCCGGGCCAGTAGTTCGGCACCTGGGGCTGCTCGTGCATCTCGGTGCCGATGGCGTGCCCCACGTACTCCTCGACGACCGAGAACCCGGCTGCCTCGGCCACCTTCTGGACCGCCCTTCCGATCTCGTGCAGGCGCGTCCCGGCTGTCATCTGGGCGATGCCCGCCGAGAGGCTCTGCTCGGTGACGGCGATCAATCGAGTCGCTTCGGGGCTGATCTTTCCCACGCCCGCGGTGTACGCAGCATCCCCGTGGTAGCCCTCGACGATCGCCCCGCAGTCGATGGAGATGATGTCCCCCTCGGCAAGACGGTAGGGCCCGGGGATCCCGTGGACGATCATGTCATTGGGTGACGTGCAGATTGTCGCCGGAAAGCCCCGGTAGTTGAGGAAGTTCGAGCGCGCCCCCCTCTTGGCGATGACGTGACGGGCGATCTGGTCGAGCTCGGCCGTGGTCACCCCCGGCTTGATCGCCGCCTTCGTCGCCTCGTGGATCTCCGCCACGACGCGGCCGGCTCGGCGCATCTTCGCGATCTCGTCCGGTTTGCGGATCACCTGCGCCACTTCCGGAAGGCCTCCGCTCGCACGGCTTCGTGCCCGTGTTGGGCAAGAGCCCCAAGGCCCGGCCTGCGCGCGCTCGCGCAAGGTGCTTGGAGAGGCGGGTGACCGCTGCGGGTTGGTGGCTTCACGGCTGCCTTTCCACCTTGCTCCGGCGCGCGTCGATTGCCCGGACGAGGCGCGCCGTCACCATGTCCGGCGAGCCGACCCCGTTGACCGACTCAAGCTGGCCGCGCCCGCGGTACCACTCGACGAGCGGGACGGTCTCCTTGTCGTAGAGGGCCAGCCTGCGGCGGATCGTCTCCTCGTTGTCGTCCTCGCGCTGGACAACCTCGCCGCCGCAGATGTCGCAGGTCCAGTTGACCTTCGGCGGAGCGGAGAGGTGGTAGTTGTGACCGCAGTCGACGCAGACGCGCCGCCCGAGCAGCCTGCGCATGACCATGCTGGCGGGCACGACGATGTCGACGGCCGCGTCGATGTCTTCGGGCGAGAGGAACTCGGCAAGGGCCTCGGCCTGTGCGACGGTACGCGGGCAGCCGTCCAAGATGAAGCCTCGGTTCTTGGTGTCATCTTTGTCCAGGCGCTCAAAGACCATGGCCATGACGATGTCGTCAGGCACGAGCTCTCCGGCGTCGACGAGAGCTTTGGCCTTGAGCCCGAGTGGTGAACGCGTCATGACCGCGATGCGGAACATCTCGCCCGTCGAGATGTGGGACGCGACGTAGTGGTGGGACAGCCGTACGCACTGCGTCCCCTTGCCGGCCCCCTGGATGCCGAGGACAACGAGCCGAGTGCCGGACGACACCTACTGGAGGAAGCCCTCGTAGTTGCGCATCATGAGCTGGCTGTCGATCTGCTTCAGCGTCTCGAGTGAGACCCCTGCGGCGATCAGGAGGGTCGTCCCCGCAAAGGGGTACTGGTTGATATGCCACAAAGCGAGAAGGATCGACGGCACGACGGCGACGAGCGCAAGGAACAGCGATCCCGGGAACGTGATCCGGTTGAGGATGCGAGATAGGTACGTCACCGTCGGCTGGCCCGGCCGGATTCCCGGTATGTAGCCGCCTTGCTTGCGGATGATGTCCGCTTGCTGGTGGGGATCGAACGTGACCTGCACGTAGAAGAAGGTGAAGGCGACGATCAGGAAGAAGTACAGGATGATGTACGTCGGGTTGATGGGATTGACAAGGTTGTTGTTCACCCACGAGCGCAGGCCCGTCCAGGGGATGATGTTCGTCGCGAGCAGGGGGATGTAGAGGATCGAGCTCGCGAAGATGATCGGGATCACACCGGCCTGGTTGACCTTGAGCGGGATGTACGTGCTCGAACCGCCGTACATCCGCCTCCCGACGACCCGGCGGGCGAAGGTCACGGGGATGCGCCGTTGCCCGTTCTCGACGAAGACGATCGCGACGATCAACGCGATGGCGACGAGGATCAGGACCGAGAGCTTGAGCGCCCCACCTTGGGCCAGGACCGCTCCGCCGCCATAGGGGATGCCGGCGACAACACTCGCGAAGATCAGGATGGACATTCCCTGGCCGATGCCCCGCTGGGTGATCAGCTCACCGAGCCACATGACGAAGGCGGTCCCGGCCGTAAGGGTCAAGACGATGAAGGCCACGCGGGGAACGGTGAAGTCGGGGATCAAGTCGATCGTCTTGGAGCCGCCCGACTGCAAGATCCCGAGAAGGCCGCTGTGAAACGCGTACGCGAGCCCCGTCGACTGGGCCAGGGCAAGGAGCACTGTCAGGTAGCGCGTCGCTTGGGTCAGCTTCTTCTGGCCGACTGCGCCCTGGTCCCGCCACTCCATGAAGCGCGGGATCACCCCGCTCAGGAGCTGGATGATGATCGAGCTCGTGATGTAGGGCATGATGCCGAGCCCGAACACGGCGATCTTGGTCAACCCGCCCCCGGAGAACAGGTTCAAGAAGCCGAGGATGCCCCCCGCTTTGGCCTGCGTCTCCAGCTGCTGGACCGCCTTGAAGCTGACGCCGGGAACCGTGACGTTGGCGCCGATCTGATAAAGGGCGACGACGCCGATGGTGAACAGGACCTTGTTGCGCAGGTCCGGAACTTTGACGAAACGTCCCAGGTTGCGTAGTGACTCGAGCACGACGCGGCCTCCTACCGGCTACCGGTTGGTATGAGCGCTGCCGGTGACTGGCGGCCGGCCGCTCTTGTACGGCAGGGCGATGACCTCGCAGGTGCCACCTGCTGCCTCCACTGCCCGCCGGGCCGATACAGAGAAGGCATGTGCCCGGACCGTCATCGGACGCGTGATCGCGCCGCGACCAAGGACCTTGACGAGAGCGCCCCTGCGGACGAGGCCTGCTGCCGCGAGCGTGTCCGGTCCCGCATCGTCGCCGGAGAAAGAGCCGAGCACGTCCAAGTTCACCACGTGATAGGTGATCCGCGTGGGGTTGTTGAAGCCGCGCAGCTTCGGGACACGCTGAGCCAACGGGAGCTGGCCCCCCTCGAACCCCGGCTTGACGCTGCCGCGGGCCTTGAGGCCTTTGGTGCCGCGGCCGGCGGTCTTCCCACCTTTGCCGGCGATCCCCCGGCCCACGCGACGGCGCCCGCGGCGGGACCCTGCGGGAGGAGCCAGATCGTGGACCTTCATTGCCGCTTCCCTTTCCCTTTGTCCTTCGACGGAGCCGCGTCTGCCGGTCGGACGGTGACGAGGTGACCGACCCGATCGAGCATGCCACGAATCTCGGGTCGATCCGGGAGCACGTTCACGCGACCAGGGCCTCGCAGCCCAAGGGCACGCAAGGTGCCCCGGTGCTTCGGCTTCGCCCCGATCGCCGAACGGACCTGGGTCACCTCAATCCATCCCTCGACTTGGGCAGCGCCCTTCGTCTCGGACCCCGGGCTCACGGTGCCACCTCACTGCCAGAACCGGGCATGGCCGCCGGGGCCTCATCTTCGGCCGGCACGCCACCGGTTGCGGCCGGCGGCGCGTCGGGAGCCGTCTCAGCTGCTGCCGGCGCCTCGGCTGCGGGAGCTGCGGAAGCTGCGGGCGAAGGGGCGCCTGTGGGTGCCACAGCCGCAGCTGGGGCCACCTCGGCTGGGGCCACCTCGGCTGGGGCCGACTCAACTTGGGCAGTCTCAGCTGGGGCCACCTCGGCTGGGGCCACCTCGGCTGGGGCCGACTCAACTTGGGCAGTCTCAGCTGGGGTCGCCGCGGCTGGGGTCGCAGTGACCGGGGGGGCTTCGGCGGGCACAACCACGCCCTCGGAGACCGCGCCGTTGGCTCCCGGGACATCGGCTCCTCCCTGCGCCCGGGCCCGGTAGGCCCGAAGGATGCGGGCCGGGACGACCTCCTCGGCCGGCTTGCCCCGCGCGCGAGCGACGTCCTCGGGCCGCCGAAGCGCCTTCAAGCCGGCGATCGTCGCGTGGGCGACGTTGAGACCGTTCGTCGATCCGAGCGACTTGGTGAGGACGTCGTGGACACCGGCCATCTCCAGGATGGCGCGGGCGGCGCCGCCGGCGATGACGCCGGTCCCAGGAGCAGCCGGCTTGAGGAGGATGCGCCCGGCACCACTCTCGCCGATGATCGGGTGGGTGATCGTCGATCCTGCAAGCGGCACGTCGAAAAGGTTCTTTCGCGCCTCTTCGATCCCCTTCTGGACGGCGAGGCCGGCCTCTTTCGCCTTGCCGTACCCAAGCCCGACGCGGCCGTTGCCATCCCCGATGACCATGAGGGCGGTGAAGGAGAACCGGCGCCCACCTTGGACGACTTTCGAAACCCGGTTCACCCGGATCGTGCGCTCTTCGTACTGAAGGTCGGCCATGCTCAGAGCTCCAATCCACCGGCGCGGGCAGCGTCCGCCAGTGCCGCGACGCGTCCGTGATAGCGGAATCCCCCGCGGTCGAAGACGACGGCTGAGATCCCGGCGGCCTTAGCTCGTTCGGCAACGAGACGTCCGACCTCCGCCGCGGCCGCCACTCCGCTGGTCCCGGCCGATCGCACGTCCGGCTCTTGCGTCGAGGCGGAGGCGAGGGTCTGGCGGGCAACGTCGTCGATGATCTGGGCGGAGATGTGCCGGCTCGATCGGAAGACGGCCAAGCGCGGACGAGCCGCACTGCCCGATAGATGGCGGCGGAGGCGCGCGTGGCGGCGGATGCGGGCGTTGCGCCCGGTTCCCGTGCTCTTCGTGGAGGTCATTTCGCTGTCTTCCCGGCCTTGCGCATGACGCGCTCGCCTGCGTATCGGATGCCTTTGCCCTTGTAGGGCTCCGGCTTGCGGAGCTGGCGGATGTCGGCGGCCACTTGACCGACCTTCTGCTTGTCGATCCCCTTGACGACGATGTGCGTCGGATTGGGCACCTCGAAGGTGATCCCGTCGGGGGCGGCGACTGAGACCGGATGGGAGAAGCCGAGGGCGAGGTCGACGCGCTGGGGACTGGCCGCCGACGCACGGTACCCCACCCCGACGATCTCCAGCTCCTTGACGAATCCTCCCGAGACGCCCGTCACCATGTTCGCCAGGAGCGCTCGGGTCAGGCCGTGCAGCGCGCGATTGTGGCGCTGATCGTCCGGGCGGTGAACAGTGATCTGAGCGTCGGCCTGATCGACGGTGATCTCACCGGGGAGCTCACGTTCCAAGGATCCCAGCGGTCCTCGCACGGTGACACGACGACCGTCGAGCGAGACGGACACCCCGTCGGGGATGCTCACAGGGGCGCGCCCGATCCGCGACATCAGAGCTCACCACCCTGGCTCGGGAGAAATGTCCGGTCACCAGACATAACACAGCACCTCTCCGCCGATCCCGCGCTTGCGCGCCTCCTTGTCACTCATCAGGCCTTGGCTCGTCGACAGGACGGCGACTCCGAAGCCACCGAGGACACGGGGCAGCTTGTCGGCGCGCGCGTAGATCCGCAGACCCGGCTTCGAGATGCGGCGCAGACCGGCAATGCTCCGCTCGCGCTGTGGCGAGTACTTGAGGGTGATCTCGAGCTCACGTCCGGGGCGACCAGGGACGTCGTGCGCATTGAACCCGGCGATGAAGCCCTCGTCGGTGAGGACCTCGGCAAGGTGCTCCTTCAGCGTCGATCCCGGCATGCGGACGGTCTCGTGCATGGCCGTATTGGCGTTGCGGATACGCGTCAGCATGTCCGCGATGGGGTCGGTCATCGTCACAGGGAAGCACCTCCTCTCGTCATCTCGCTCACCAGCTTGCCTTCGTCACGCCGGGGATCTCTCCGTTGTGGACCATCATGCGGAAGCAAATACGGCACAACCCGAACTTGCGGAACACCGCCTTCGGGCGACCGCACCGGCGACAGCGCGTGTACGCGCGCACCTTGAATTTGGGCTTCGCCTGCTGTTTGTTGATGAGTGCCTTCTTGGCCATGTGTATCCGGTCCTCTCCAGCCTCGTCGCCTAGCGCGTTTCCCGGCGAAACGGGAAACCGAACGCGGCAAGGAACGCTCGCCCCTCGTCGTCCGAGCGGGCTGTCGTGACGATGGTGATGTCCATGCCCCGCACCGAGTCGACCTGGTCGTAGTCGATCTCGGGGAAGATGAGTTGTTCGCTGACGCCGAAGGTGTAGTTCCCGTGGCCGTCGAACGAGCTTGCCGACAGCCCACGGAAGTCACGGATCCGCGGAATCGCCAAGGCGATCAATCGATCGAGGAACTCCCAGGCCCGGGCCCCGCGCAGGGTGACCTTGGCGCCAATCGCCATTCCCTCGCGCAGCTTGAACCCGGCAATGGACTGCCGGGCCCGTGTCACGATCGGCTTCTGGCCGGTGATCGTCACGAGATCGCGCACCGCGTTGTCGATGATCGACTGCTGCGTCACGGCCTTGCCGAGGCCCATGTTGACCACGATCTTCGACAGACGCGGCACCTGCATCACATTGGCAAGGCCGAGCTCGTCCTGCAGCTGCCCGCGGACCTGCGTCGCGTACCTCTCCATGAGCCGGGGCCGCGGGGAGGTCGCAGGTGCCGCTGCGGTGGCCGCCATCACAGGTCTCCCCTGCACTTGGCACACACGCGCACCTTGCGGCCCTGATCGTCGATGCGAATGGCGATGCGCGTCGGACCGCAGACGGAACAGATGAGAGCCACAGCCGACACCGGGATCGGCATGTCTTTGTCGATGATGCCGCCTTGCATGGTGGCGCCAGCGGGCTTCGTATGCCGCTTGGCCATGTTTGCCCCGTCGACGATGACCTTCTCCTCGCGCGGGAACGCCCGTAGGACGACGCCCTCGCGTCCACGGTGCTTCCCTGAAAGGACGCGCACCCGATCACCTTTCTTTATGCGCACTAGAGCACCTCCGGTGCAAGAGAGACGATCCGCATGAAGCGCTTGTCGCGCAGTTCCCGACCCACGGGGCCGAAGATGCGGGTGCCGCGCGGCTGCTGCTGGTCGTTGACAAGCACAGCTGCGTTCTCGTCGAAACGGATGTAGCTACCGTCCGGGCGGCGCTTCTCCTTCTTGACGCGCACCACGACGCACTTGACGACGTCGCCCTTCTTGACGTTGGCGCCAGGCAACGCATCCTTGACCGTCGCGACGAAAGTGTCCCCGATGCTCGCGTACCGCCGGCGGGAACCGCCGAGCACCTTGATGCAGAGGACTTCCCGGGCTCCCGAGTTGTCGGCAACCTTGAGGCGCGATTCCTGCTGGATCACCGCGCACGCTCCAGGATCTCGACGATCCGCCAACGCTTCGTCTTCGACATCGGCCGGGTCTCCTCAACGCGGACGCGGTCACCGACGTTGGCGTCGTTCGCCTCGTCGTGCGCGTAAAGCTTCTTCGTACGCTGGACCGTCTTCGCATACCGTGCGTGACGCACCCGTTCCCGCACGGCAACGACCGCGGTCGCATTCATCGCGTTGGAGACCACGATCCCCTCGCGTACCTTCCGGCGGTTCACCCGCTCGGTGTCGTTGGTCTCGTCGACCATCACTCACCCTCCCGGGCCGTCGCCCCGTCGCCGTCATCCGGATCGTCATCGCCGGGCATTGCACCGTCGTCCACCTCGCCGTCGGAGAGGTCGTCCTCGGCGAGCTCTCCTTCACCTTCGTCTCCTTCGAACCCGGCGTCGTCGGCGCCCGTGTGCGCGGCTGCATCTCCCTCGGCTTCCGCCTCCGCTGCAGCTGCGGCTTCCGCCGCGGCGGTGCGCGCGCGCCGTGCGGCGGCTCGCTCTGCCTGGAGCTCGGGACTCACGTAGACCTGCTCTCCACGCTCCAGAGCCTCGGCTGCCGCTATCTCCCGCGTGCGGAGCTCGGTGAGCACCCGCGCGATATCGCGTCGCACCTCGGGAACGCGGGCCGGATTGTCCAGCTGGCCCGTCGCAAGCTGGAATCGCAGATTGAACAGCTCGCGACGCGACTCTGCCAAGCGCGAGTCGAGCTCGTCGTCGTCGTAGGTCAGCAGGTCGGAAGCCTTGAGCATCAGGACGCCTCCCCTGCCTGCCCGGCACCTGCGCGCGAGACGAACTTGGCTTTGAACGGCAGCTTCTGGATCGCCCTCTCCATGGCAGCCTTGGCCAGGTCGTGCTCGACCCCGGCCAGCTCGAAAAGGATCCGACCCGGGCGCACGACCGCCACCCAGTGCTCGGGGTTGCCCTTGCCGGACCCCATGCGCGTCTCGGCCGGCTTCTGGGTGACCGGCCGGTCCGGGAAGACCCGGATCCAAACCTTGCCACCACGGCGGACGTGCCGGGTCATGGCGATACGAGCTGCTTCGATCTGGCGGGCGGTCAGCCACCCCGGATCGAGCGCCTGAATGCCGTAGTCGCCGAAGGTGATCGACGTGCCACCCTTCGCCTGGCCGGTCAGCCTCCCGCGCTGCTGCTTGCGGTGCTTGACCTTACGGGGCATCAACATCAGTCGAGCTCCTTGCGGAAGTGGGGAGCTTCGTGGTGCTCGTTGCGGGTGCGGCGCTCGATCTCTTCCTCTTCGGCGAGGAGGCGCTCGAGGGCATCACTTCCGGCACCGGCGCCGGGGAGGGGGGCACCCGTCGGGGTCGCTTCACCACTCACTGGCGCTGCCTCGTCGGCGGCAGGTGCCTGGGCCTCGGCCGAGGCCGTGGCGGCCTCTGCTTCCGGGGGAGCTTCGACGCGGCGGCGCCCGCCGCCTGCCGAGATCAGCCGGCGCGGGCGGGCGCCCATCCCCGACGTCTCCCCGACGGCCATCGCCGCCTCCCGGGAGATCTTCTCGTCGGCGGACGCACGGTACGGGAGGATGTCGCCCTTGTAGATCCAGACCTTGATCCCGATGCGCCCGAAGGTGGTGCGCGCCTCGCGGAACCCGTAGTCGATGTCGGCGCGCAGCGTATGGAGCGGGACGCGCCCCTCGCGATAGGACTCGCGCCTGGCCATCTCGGAGCCGCCGAGGCGTCCCGAGCACTGGACGCGCACGCCCTGGCCTCCGGCCTTCTGCACGGTCTGGATCGCGCGCTTCATCGCGCGCCGGAAGCTCACGCGCCGGCTCAACTGGTCGGCGATGCCCTGCGCTATCAGGGCTGCATCGAGCTCCGGTTGCTTGATCTCCTGGATGTTGAGCTGGACCTTGCCGACGAGACCGGTGATCTCTTCGAGCTTGCGCCGCAACCGCTCAGCTTCGGAGCCGCGACGACCGATGACGATGCCTGGGCGCGCCGTATGGAGGTCGACGCGCAACCGGTCACGCGTCCGCTCCACCTCGATCCTGCTCACCGCCGCCGCTTCGAGCTGGGACATCAAGTAGTCGCGGATCTTCCAGTCCTCGATGACGTAGTCCTGGTAGGCCCGCTCCTCGAACCAGCGTGACTTCCAGTCGGTGGTGATCCCGAGCCGGAATCCGTAGGGATTGACCTTCTGGCCCATTCAGCTTCCGCTCCCGTCGTCCTCCGACGCCTCGTCGACGCCTTGCTCCTCGTCCTGCTCGGCGTGGTCGCCGGCCTCGGCGTTGCTCTTGTCGGAGTCGTGGTCCCCTTCGGCCCCGTCCGGCGTATCGACGTCTTCGGCGTCGACTTCGTCCTCCGCGTCGCGTGCCTCCGCGTCGAGCGCTTCCGCCTCGCCCATGTCACGATCTTCTGCGGCCAGCGACAACTCTTCGACCTCTTCGACCTCGGTCGCCTCCTCCGCTCCCTGGCCACGCCCGCCCCGGCGCAGCAGGGACCGGCGGGCGCCGGCGACGCGGCGTGCACGCTGCGCGGCCGCCCCGGCCGACTGGCGGCGCTGGCGCTCGCGGATGCGCTCCTCCGACATCCGGGCGACGATCACGGTGATGTGGCTCGAGCGCTTCCGGATCCTCGTCGCGCGCCCCCGGGCACGAGGGCGCCATCTCTTGAGCGTCGTCCCTTCGTCGGCGTAGCAGGCGGAGACGTAGAGCTCCTCGGGATCGAGGTCGTCGTTATTCTCCGCATTGGCGACAGCCGACGCGAGGACCTTGGCGACCACCTGCGCCGCGCGGCGCTCGGAGTAACGGAGGATCTCTGCAGCCCGATCGGCGTCCTGGCCGCGGATGAGGTCGAGGACCTCACGCACCTTGTACGCCGAGATGCGCTCGTGGCGCAGGATCGCCCGCGTGCCGGGCCGTTCGTTGGTCTTGGCTCCGGTCACTCAGCGCCTCCCTGCGCGTTCCTGACCGGCGTGGTACCGGAAGGTCCGAGTCGGGGCGAACTCGCCCAGCTTGTGCCCCACCATCGACTCGGTGACATAGACCGGGATGTGCTTACGGCCGTCGTGAACCGCAAGGGTGTGGCCGACCATGTCGGGCAGGATGGTCGAGCGTCGCGACCAGGTCTTGATGACCCGCTTCTCGTTCTTGGCATTCAGCTCGTCGACCTTCTTGAGCAGGTGTGCGTCGACAAAGGGGCCTTTTTTCAAGCTGCGCGGCATAGCTGCTCCCTGCTACCGTCGACCGCCGCGTGTGCGGCGCCGGCGGACGATCATCCGGTCGGTGTCCTTGCGCTTCGCCCGTGTGCGCCCTTCGGGCTTGCCCCACGGGGACACGGGATGGCGACCGCCGGACGACTTGCCCTCCCCGCCGCCGAGGGGATGGTCGACCGGGTTCATCGCGACACCGCGCGTCTGGGGCCGGACCCCCTTCCAGCGGTTCCGGCCGGCTTTCCCGACCGAGACCAGCTCGTGCTCGACGTTTCCGACGACGCCCAGCGTCGCCCGGCAGTCGAGAGGCACGCGGCGCATCTCCGTCGACGGGAGCCGGAGCGTGGCAAAGGGGCCGTCCTTGGCGACGAGCTGCACGCTCATGCCCGCGCCGCGCGCGAGCTTGCCGCCCCCGCCGGGGCGCAGCTCCACGTTGTGCACAAGGGCACCGACCGGGATGTAGCGCAATGGCAGCGCGTTGCCCGGCCGGATCTCGGCTCCGTGGCCGCTTTCCAGCCGGTCCCCGACTTTCACCGCCGAAGGGGCGAGGATGTAGCGCTTCTCGCCGTCCAGGTAGTGGAGCAAGGCGATGCGGGCGCTGCGGTTGGGGTCGTACTCGATGGACGCGACCTTGGCCGGCACCCCGTCCTTGTCGCGGCGGAAGTCGACGTAGCGGTACTGGCGCTTGTGGCCGCCACCGCGATGGCGCGCCGTCTTGCGACCGAGATTATTGCGCCCGCCCGTGCCAGGACGCGGCCCGACGAGGGACTTCTCCGGAGCCGAGCGCGTGATCTCGGCGAAGTCGGCGACGGTCTGGAAACGGCGGCCCGCGCTGGTGGGGTTGCGCTTGCGCAGTGGCATCGACAGTCCTCCTACGCTCTCTCGAACAGGTCGATGCGGTCGTCGCTTGCGAGCGATACGACTGCGCGCTTGGTGTCAGGGCGGCGGCCGATGACCGCGCTCGATCGACTGCGCTTGCGCTTGCCCTTGCGGCTCATGGTGTTCACCTTGGCGACGTTCACACCGAATGTCGCTTCGACGGCCTCGCGGATCTGGATCTTGGTCGCCCGCGGATCGACGACGAAGACGTAGACGCCCGTCTCCATTTGCTTGTAGGTCTTCTCCGAGATGATCGGGCGGATGAGGACGGGGTAGGTCGGGCTCATGGCCGGTCCTCCTCGGCACCCTCGGCGCCCTCTTCTGCGTCGGCGTCTTCCTCGGCGCCGGCTTCGTCATCGGCTGTGTCCGCGGCTTCGCCAGCGGCTTCGGAGGCCACCGGGGCTTCGGAGGCGGCCGGCGCGTCCTCGGCCGCGGTGTCCTCGGGCGGGGTGATCTCGACGATTGGACCGACCGCGCCGGGGAGCGTGGCGGTCGTGAAGACGACCCAGTCGCTGCGCAGCACGTCGTAGGTGTTGAGCTCCCCCGGGATCGTCAGCCGGACATGGGCCAAGTTGGCGAACGAGCGCCACGCGACTTCGTCGTCGGGGCCGAGGACGACGAGGACGCTCCCGGCCAGGCCCAGGCGGTCGAGCGCGCGGGCGGCCTCCTTTGTACGTGGCTCGTCGAAGGTCCAGGCGTCGACGACGCAGATGCGCCCCTCGCGCATCCTGTCCGACAGGGCGGACGCGAGGGCGAGGCGCACCATCTTGCGGGGGGTGCGCTGTGCGTAGGAGCGCGGCTTGGGGCCGTGGGCGATGCCGCCACCCACCCAGATGGGAGAGCGGGTCGAACCGGCACGCGCCCGCCCGGTGCCCTTCTGCCGCCATGGCTTGGCGCCGCCGCCTCGGACCTCTGCTCGCGTGCGGGTCGAGTGGGTCCCGGACCGGGCGCCGGCAAGCTGCGCAGTCACGACCTGGTGCATCACCGCCTTGTTCGGCGCGACACCGAAGACGGTTGGATCGACCGAGACCGTGCCGGTCACCGCGCCGTCGAGACGCCGGCGGCTGACTGCGACCTCGTCCACCACGACGCGAGAGGCGCGCACGGCGCCCGCAGGGCTCACGAGGCCACCTCGGCGTCCGGGCTCGGGATCTTGACGGCGTTGCGGATGACGACCATGGCACCGCGAGGACCGGGGACCGATCCGCGCACGAGGACGATCTGGCGGTCGGGGTCCGCTTGGACGACCTCGACGTTGAGGGTGGTGACCGATCCCCCGCCGAGGCGACCCGCCATGCGCGTGCCCTTGAAGACCCGCGCCGGCGTCGCACACGCGCCGACCGACCCGGGGGACCGGTGCTTCTTGTGATTACCGTGGGCGGCCCCTTGGCCCTTGAAGTTGTGGCGCTTCATGCCACCGGCGAAGCCCTTGCCCCGGGCGACCGCCGTCACGTCGACCTTGTCGCCGCTCGTGAAGATGTCCGCAGCGATCTCGTCGCCGACCGCATAGGCGGAGACGTCGTCGAGGCGGAGCTCGACCAAGCGGCGCCCCGGCTCGACCCCCCACTTGTCGAAGTGGCCGGCCGCCGGTCGGTTGAGGGCACCGCGTGCGTAGACGGATCCCTGCGACCCGCCCGAGCGGGCTTTGGCGTCCTTGCGCACCTTGGCAACGCCGTAGGTCACCTGCAGGGCCCCGTAGCCCTCGTTCTCCGGCGTCTTGACCTGCACGACACGTACCGGGACAACCCGGAGCACGGTCACGGGAACGGCGCGGTTGTCGGCATCCCAGACCTGGGTCATGCCGACTTTCTCACCGATGATCGCCTTTTTTGCCATCGTGGCCCTGCAGCTCTCGTCCCGAACTCTCGTCCCAACGGAAGGTTGGTCTCGCTCGCGTCGACAGCCCACCTGGCGATGGACCACCGACCTGCCCCGGGCACAAGCCCGGATCTCATAGAGGCGCTCCGCGGGAATCGTCCCAGCGGAGCGCTCGTAGTCAGTTGTGCCGTGCGGTCCCCGGCATGACACCGGGCACGCACGGACGTCGTCGTGTCCCTCGGACCGATTGACCCGAGGCTCCCTGGCCACAGGGTGGGCGCGCGCCCGGCCCCGTGCCTGGGACGTGACACTGTAGCACCGAATCACCGTCGCGACGCCAGGCGGCGCAGCGGCGGGTTCAGGCCGTCTGGATCTTGATCTCGATGTCGACGCCGGCCGGCAGATCCAGCCTTTGGAGCGAGTCGACGGTCTTCGGCGTGTGATCGACAATGTCCACGAGGCGCTTGTGGATGCGCATCTCGAAGTGCTCGCGGCTGTCCTTGTGCTTGTGCGGGGAACGGATCACCGTGTAGCGGTGGGTCTCCGTCGGAAGCGGGACAGGCCCGCGCACCTTGGCCTGGGTCCGGAGAACGGTCTGGACGATCTTCTCGGTCGAAGAGTCCACGATCTCGTGGTCGTACGCCTTGAGGCGGATCCGGATCTTCTGCTTGGCCGCATCGGCCATAACGCCTTCTTTCGCTCTCGTTCCGAGGCTACTTGATGATCTTCGTGACGCGGCCGGCACCCACGGTCCGCCCACCCTCGCGGATGGCGAAACGCAGGCCCTCGTCCATGGCGATCGGCTTGCCGAGCTCGACGGTCATCGTCGTGTTGTCACCTGGCATGATCATCTCGGTGCCCTCGGGCAGGGCGATGGTGCCGGTCACGTCCGTGGTACGGAAGTAGAACTGCGGCCGGTAGTTGGTGAAGAAGGGCTTGTGGCGCCCGCCCTCCTCCTTCGTCAGGACGTAGACGTTGGCCTCGAAGTTCGCGTGCGGCGTGATGGAACCGGGCTTGCACAGGACCTGGCCGCGCTCGACCTCCTCCTTCTTCGTCCCCCGCAGAAGGGCGCCGATGTTGTCCCCGGCGCGCCCCTCGTCGAGGAGCTTGCGGAACATCTCGACGCCAGTGCAGACCGTCTTCTGGGTCGGGCGCAGGCCGACGATCTCGACCTCCTCACCCACCTTGATGATCCCCTGCTCGACGCGGCCCGTCACGACCGTGCCCCGGCCGGTGATGGACATGACGTCTTCGACCGACATGAGGAAAGGCTTGTCGACGACCCGCTCCGGCTCGGGGATATAGGAGTCGATCGCCTCGACGAGCTCGTTGATCTTCGCCACCCAGGCGGCATCCCCGTCGAGGGCTTTGAGGGCGCTGACGCGCACGACCGGGACGTCGTCTCCGGGGAACTCGTACTCGTTGAGCAGCTCCCGGACCTCCAGCTCGACCAGGTCGAGGAGCTCTTCGTCGTCGACCATGTCGGCTTTGTTGAGGGCGACGACGATGTAGGGAACGCCCACCTGGCGGGCGAGCAGGACGTGCTCCCGCGTCTGGGGCATGGGGCCGTCGGCGGCGGAGACGACGAGGATCGCCCCGTCGACCTGGGCAGCGCCGGTGATCATGTTCTTGATGTAGTCGGCGTGCCCGGGCATGTCGACGTGGGCGTAGTGGCGGTTCGGCGACTCGTACTCGACATGGGCGATCGAGATGGTGATGCCCCGCGCCTTCTCCTCTGGCGCCTTGTCGATCTGCTCGAAGGGCGTGTAGGTGGTGTTCGGGTTGGCCTCGGCCAGCACCTTGGTGATCGCGGCCGTCAGCGTTGTCTTACCGTGGTCGATGTGCCCCATCGTCCCGACGTTGATATGGGGCTTCGTCCGTTCGAACTTCTGCTTGGCCATTGTGGAAGTTGCTCTTTCTCCTCGTGGCGGCACCGCCCGGTGCCACCCTGTCGCCGATGGATTTGCCGTTGATCTCGCCGCCGGGCGCTGTCGCCTACTCGCCGCGAACCCGGGCGATGACCTCCTTGGCGATGGAGCCCGGGACCTCCTGGTAGGAGTGGAACTGCATCGTGTAGGTCGCCCGCCCCTGGGTACGGGAGCGCAGGTCGGTAGCGTAGCCGAACATATCGGAGAGCGGAACCTGAGACCGGATCACCTGGCTCGACCCGCGCTGGTCCATGCCCTCGACCCGCCCCCGCCGTGACGAGAGGTCCCCGATGACGTCGCCCATGAACTCTTCGGGCGTGACGACCTCGACCGCCATCACCGGCTCCAGGAGCACCGGGTGGGCCCGGCGGGCTGCCTCCTTGACCGCCATGGAGCCGGCGATCTTGAAGGCCATCTCCGAGGAGTCGACGTCGTGGTAGGAGCCGTCGACCAGGGTGACCCGGACGTCGACGGTCGGATAGCCGGCGAGGATGCCGGAGGTCAGGGCCTCCTGGATCCCGGCGTCGACGGCGGGGATGTACTCCTTGGGCACGACGCCACCGGTGATCTTGTCCACGAACTCGTAGCCACCGCCGGGGCCTGTCGGCTCCAGATTGACGAGGACGTGCCCGTACTGGCCGCGCCCGCCCGTCTGGCGGACGTAGCGGCCCTCCACCTTCTCGACGTGGCCGGTGATGGTCTCCCGGTAGGCCACCTGTGGTTTGCCGACGTGGGCGTCGACGCTGAACTCCCGCAGCATCCGGTCGACGAGCACCTCGAGGTGGAGCTCGCCCATCCCGGAGATGACCGTCTGGCCGGTGTCCTGGTCGGTATGGACCTGGAAGGTCGGGTCCTCCTCGGAGAGGGCGACGAGCGCACGGCCCAGGCGGTCCTGGTCGGCTTTGGTCTTCGGCTCCACGGCGACGTGGATGACCGGCTCGGGGAACTCGAGCGACTCGAGCAGGATCGGATGGGCCGGGTCGCAGAGCGTGTCACCCGTCGTCGTGTTCTTGAGCCCGACGGCCGCGACGATGTCCCCCGTGAAGACGGCGTCCTTGTCCTCTCTGTGGTTGGCGTGCATCTGGAGCAGGCGCCCGAAACGCTCCTTGGTGTCCTTGGTCGTGTTGAGCACCGTGGTGCCCTTGGCGATCGTGCCGCTATAGACCCGGAGGTAGGTCAGCTTGCCGACGTAGGGGTCGGTCATGATCTTGAAGGCGAGGGCGGCGAAGGGCTCCTCGTCGTCGGCGGCACGGAAGACCTCCTCGTTGCCCTTCTTCGCGGTCCCGCGTGTCGGGGGGACGTCGAGCGGGCTCGGAAGGTAGTCGCAGACGGCGTCGAGGAGGGGCTGCACCGCCTTGTTCTTGAAGGCCGATCCACACAAAACGGGGACGATCTCGCTTGCGATGGTCCCGGTCCTCAGCGCCTTGCGCAGGGCGTCGGCTGTGATCTCCTCGTTTGCAACGTAGGCCTCCATGACCTCGTCGTCGAAGTTCGAGACCACGTCGACAAGCTGGTGGCGCGCGTCGGCGGCCTCTGCGGCCATCTCCGCCGGGATGGCGACGTCCTCCCAGCGCTCGCCCCGCTCGGCGTCGTTCCAGATCAGCGCCCGCATGGCAAGCAGGTCGACGACCCCCCGGAAGCCTCCTTCGCTGCCGATGGGCAGCTGGACGACCGCGGGCAGCGCGTCGAGGCGGTCGCGGATCATCTCGACGGAGCGGGAGAAGTCGGCGCCGATGCGGTCCATCTTGTTGACGAAGCAGATCCTCGGCACGGCGTACTTGTTCGCCTGGCGCCACACGGTCTCGGTCTGGGGCTCGACGCCGGCCACGGCGTCGAAGACGGCGACGGCGCCGTCGAGGACACGCAAGCTGCGCTCCACCTCGACGGTGAAGTCGACGTGGCCCGGTGTGTCGATGATGTTGATCCAGGTGTCGCGCCATACGCACGTCGTCGCAGCCGAGGTGATCGTGATCCCGCGCTCTTGCTCCTGGACCATCCAGTCCATGGTCGCAGCCCCTTCGTGGACTTCGCCCATCTTGTAGTTGCGACCGGTGTAGTACAGGATCCGCTCGGTCGTCGTGGTCTTGCCCGCGTCGATGTGCGCCATGATCCCGATGTTGCGGGTCCTGGCAAGGGGGAGCTCTCTAATAGGTCGGTCAGCCACGCTGGGTGTCTCGCTACTCAGTGGATCTCGTCGGTCGCCGGCCCCGAAGAGCCGGCCGGTTCGTTGCGCCCTACCAGCGGTAGTGGGCGAAGGCCTTGTTGGACTCGGCCATCTTGTGGAGGTCCTCACGGCGCTTGACCGCGGCCCCCACTCCGTTGGCGGCGTCCTGGATCTCACCGGCCAGGCGCAACGCCATCGTCTTCTCGCGCCGCTCGCGGGCATAGCCGACGAGCCAGCGCATGGCGAGTGTGCTCGCCCGGCGTGGGCGGACCTCGACGGGGACTTGGTAGGTCGCCCCTCCGACCCGCCGGCTGCGCACTTCGAGCTCGGGGCGGGCGTGGTCGACGGCACGCTTCAAGACGGCGATGGGATCCGAGTCGGTGCGCTCGCCGACGAGGTTGAGGGCCTCGTAGACGATCCGCTCGGCGAGCGTCCTCTTGCCCCTCTGGAGGACCTTGTTGACGAGCTGGGTCACGAGCACAGAGTGGTGCACGGGGTCCGGCAGGAGCGAGCGGTGCGCGGCAGGGCCGTTACGGGGCAACTCAGGACTCCTTCTTGACCCCGTAGCGGCTGCGGGCTTGCGCCCGGTCGCGCACACCCGAGGTGTCGAGGGCGCCCCGCACGATCTTGTAGCGCACGCCGGGGAGATCCTTCACGCGGCCGCCACGCACGAGAACGATCGAGTGCTCCTGCAGGTTGTGGCCGACCCCGGGGATGTAGGCCGTCACCTCCGCACCGGTCGTCAGGCGGACGCGGGCGATCTTGCGCAGGGCCGAGTTCGGCTTCTTCGGCGTCGCCGTGAAGACGCGCGTACACACACCGCGCCTCTGGGGTGCTCCCTTGAGGGCAGGAGTCTTCGTCTTCGCCTTTTTCGACGTCCGACCCTTGCGGACGAGTTGATTGATCGTGGGCACGCGGGATCTTTCGGGTTCTCTCGATTGGGTCGCGGAAACGACCCCGGGGAATGGCGCGCCGCACTAAGGCGGCTTTCGCCGAAGATGCATGGTAGAGCCTCGCCCGGCATTCGGGCAAGCGAAACAGGCCGCCGGATGCGACACCCGGCGCCGGCTCAGCCGGAGGCTCCCCGGCGGATGTCTCTCAGAGGCCGGTCCCCTCCTCGGGCAAAGCCCGGTCGCCGGCCTCGCCCGGACCTTCCTCGTGGCCGGTAGCTTCGGCCGCGCTGCCAGACGGGGCCTCGGCCGCAGGCGCAGCGGCGCCACCGTCCCACGTCGCGCCGGCGCCCTCGGAGCCGGCCGAGGACCCGATGTCACGGAACCAGGCGGCGAGGTCCTCGGTCTCTCCCTGGAGCTCCGACGACCAGTACGGCAGCCGCTCGGCTTCCGGGGTGAGCACTTCGATCGGGTGGTACCGGCTCATGCCGGAGCCGGCTGGGATGAGCTTGCCGATGATGATGTTCTCTTTGAGCCCGAAGAGCTGATCGGATCGGCCTTCGATGGCCGCCTCGGTGAGGACACGGGTCGTCTCTTGGAACGACGCCGCCGACAGCCACGAGTCGGTGGCCAACGACGCCTTCGTGATCCCCATGAGCTCCGGCCGGCCCTCGGCGGGGCGCTTGCCCTGCTGGACCAGCGAGCGGTTGACCTCCGAGTAACGGCGGCTGTCGACCCGCTCGCCAGGAAGGAACGCGGCGTCGCCCGGCTCGGCGACCGAGACGCGGCGCAGCATCTGGCGCACGATCAGCTCGATGTGCTTGTCGTGGATGGACACGCCCTGGTCGCGGTAGACCTTCTGGACCTCCTCGACGAGGTACTGCTGGGTCTCCCGCACCCCTTTGACCTCGAGAAGCTCCTTGGGGTCCTTCGGCCCTTCGACGAGGGCGTCCCCGGCAACCACCTCTGTCCCCTCGCTCACCTCGAGATGGGCCCGGGAGGTGATCGCGTAGGACTCCTCGGTGCCGTCGTCGCCGACGACGCGCACGTGCCGTCCGTCCTCGTCGTCGGTCAGGCGCGCGACTCCGGAGGTGCGGGCCAAGATGGCCGCGCCCTTGGGGGTCCGGGCCTCGAACAGCTCGACGACGCGTGGCAGGCCGTGGGTGATGTCCTCGCCGACGATCCCACCGGTGTGGAACGTCCGCATCGTCAGCTGCGTCCCCGGCTCGCCGATGGACTGGGCGGCGATGACGCCGACCGCTTCTCCGAGCTCGATCATCCTGCCCGTGGCGAGCGACTGGCCGTAGCAGGCACCGCACACCCCGTGGATCGCTTCGCAGGTCAGCACCGAGCGCACGCGGACGCGGTCGACTCCCGGATCGTCGCGCAGCCGGGCGAGCACGTCGTCGTCGACGACGGTCCCCGCGTCGATGACGGTGCCGTCGGTCAAAGAGATCGGCTCGCTGAGCAGGCGACCGAACAGGCGCGTCTCGAGATAGCTCCGCCGGTCGGCCTCGTCGGGGGTGACGTGCTCGATCCAGATGCCGCGCGCCGTGCCGCAGTCCTCCTCGCGTACGATGAGCTCCTGGGCGACGTCGACGAGGCGCCGGGTCAAGTACCCCGAGTCGGCCGTCCTGAGGGCGGTGTCGGCGAGGCCCTTGCGGGCGCCGTGGGTCGAGATGAAGTACTCGAGGACCGACAGCCCCTCCCGGAACGAGGACTTGATTGGCCGCGGGATCATCTCGCCGCGGGGGTTCGAGACGAGTCCCTTCATGCCCGCGATCTGGCGGATCTGCTGGGCGTTCCCTCGCGCCCCGGAGTCGACCATCATGTCGAGCGGGTTGAACTTCAAGGTCGCCAGTGATCGCTCCATCGCCCGGCCGATGTCGGAGTTGGCCGAGGTCCAGATCTCGATCTCCTTCTGACGCCTCTCGTCGTCGGTGATGACGCCGCGCTTGAACTGGCTCTCGGCCTTCTCGGCCTCGCGTTCGTAGCGGTCGAGGATCGCCTCTTTGTCCGGCGGCGTACGCACGTCGTTGATCGAGATCGTCAGCCCCGACTGCGTCGCATACCGGAAGCCCAAGGACTTGATGCGGTCCAGGCTCTCGGCGACGATCGCCTTCGGGTAGGCCATCGCGATCTCCTCGGCGATGGATCCGATGGACCTATGCCGCCTGCCGACGACGTCGTTGACGTAGTGGAACCCCTCGGGCAGGGCGGTGTTGAACAACAGTCGACCGGGCGTGGTCTCGACGTCCTCCCATGCCGGCCCGTCGCCTGTGTCCCCGCCGGCGGTGTCCCCGCCGGCGGTGGCCGGCCGGCGGAAGATGACCTTGGCGTGCAGCTCGACGTCGCCGCGGTCGAGGGCCGCCTCAACCTCCCACATGTTGCGGAAGATGCGTCCAGCCCCGCGTCCGTCGTCGACGACGAGCGTCAGGTAGTAGCACCCGAAGACCATGTCCTGGGTGGGCACCGTGATGGGCCGCCCCGTCGCGGGCGACAGGATGTTGTTCGCCGACAGCATGAGCACACGGGCCTCCGCCTGGGCCTCGGCACTGAGCGGCAGGTGAACGGCCATCTGGTCGCCGTCGAAGTCGGCGTTGAAGGCCGTGCAGACGAGCGGATGGATCTGGATCGCCTTGCCTTCGACGAGGATCGGTTCGAAGGCCTGGATCCCGAGGCGGTGGAGCGTCGGTGCCCTGTTCAAGAACACGGGGTGTTCCTTGATGACCTCCTCGAGCACGTCCCACACCTGCAGGCGGCGCCGTTCGACCATCCGCTTGGCGGACTTGATGTTCTGCGCGATCTCGCTGTCGACAAGCCGCTTCATGACGAACGGCTTGAAGAGCTCGAGGGCCATCTGCTTGGGAAGGCCGCACTGGTGGAGCTTCAGCGTCGGCCCGATGACGATGACCGAGCGCCCGGAGTAGTCGACGCGCTTGCCGAGCAGGTTCTGGCGAAAACGGCCTTGCTTGCCCTTGAGCATGTCCGAGAGGCTCTTGAGCGGCCGGTTGCCCGGTCCCGTCACCGGTCTGCCGCGTCGCCCGTTGTCGAAGAGGGCGTCGACCGCCTCTTGGAGCATGCGCTTCTCGTTGTTGATGATGATCTCGGGAGCGCCGAGATCGAGCAGGCGCTTGAGGCGGTTGTTGCGGTTGATGACCCGGCGGTAGAGGTCGTTCAGGTCGCTCGTCGCGAAGCGCCCGCCGTCGAGCTGGACCATGGGCCGCAAGTCCGGGGGGATCACGGGCACCGCGTCGAGGATCATCGCCCGCGGGTCGTTGGCGCGACGGCCGTTGGCGTCGCGGCGATTGAAGGCGGAGACGATCTTGAGGCGCTTGATCGCCTTCTGCTTGCGCTGCACCGACAGGGGCTTCTTGCCGGGAGTCCCGTCGATCATCTCCCGGAGCTTGATCTCCTCTTGATCGAGGTCGATGCGGTCGATGAGCTTGGCGATGGTCTCGGCGCCCATGCCGCCCTCGAAGTAGTCGCCGTAGCGCACGACGAGCTCCCGCCAGAGGATCTCGTCCTCGATGATCTTGCGGGCATGGAGGTCACGCAGCTCGTCGAAGGAGCGACGGGCGAGGTCGATCTCGGCCTCTGCCCTCTCGCGGATCGAGGCGATCTCCTTGTCGACGAGACGCTGGCGCGCCTTGATCTCGGTGTCTTTGGCTCCGGACGCCTCGAGCCGGGCGAGCTCCTCCTCGAGAGCCTTGAAGCGACGGTCGATATCGAGGTCACGGCGCTTGGCCAGCTCGACGGTCTCCTCGGCCACCTCCGCCTCGAGGCTGGGAAGGTCCGTGTGGCGCTTGTCCTCGTCGACATGGGTGACGAGGTTCGCAGCGAAGTAGATGACCTTCTCCAGCTGCTTCGCCTTGAGCTCCTCGCGAATCTCGGTGCCCATGAGCAAGTAGGCGAGCCACGAGCGGGTGCCGCGCAGGTACCAGATGTGGACGACCGGTGCGGCGAGCTCGATGTGGCCCATCCGCTCGCGCCGCACCTTGGAGCGCGTCACTTCGACGCCACAGCGCTCGCAGATGATCCCGCGGAAGCGCACCCGCTTGTACTTACCGCAGTAGCACTCCCAGTCCTTGGTCGGGCCGAAGATCTTCTCGCAGAACAGCCCGTCCTTCTCCGGGCGCAGCGTCCGGTAGTTGATGGTCTCGGGCTTCTTGACCTCGCCGTTTGACCACGTGCGGATCGAGTCCGCCGTCGCCAAGCCGATCCGGAGGCGGTCGAAGTTGTTGACGTCGATCACCTAGAAGCTCCTCTCCGAAGCGATGCGCGCGTCTTCCTCGTCGGAGCCGCGCTCGGGCCTGCTGATGTCGATACCGAGCTCCTCGGTCGTCCGGTAGACGTCCTCGTCCAGCTCGCGCATCTCGATCTCCTCGCCGGTCCGCGAGAGGACGTCGACGTCCAAGCACAACGACTGCATCTCCTTGAGCAGGACCTTGAAGCTCTCGGGGATTCCGGGCTCGGGAATGTTCTCCCCCTTGACGATGGCCTCGTAGACCTTGACCCGGCCGAGCACGTCGTCGGACTTGATCGTGAGCAGCTCCTGGAGCGCGTACGCCGCCCCGTACGCCTCGAGGGCCCAAACCTCCATCTCGCCGAAGCGCTGGCCACCGAACTGCGCCTTGCCGCCGAGGGGCTGCTGGGTGATCATCGAGTAGGGGCCGGTCGAACGGGCGTGGATCTTGTCGTCGACAAGGTGGGCGAGCTTGAGGATGTAGACGTATCCGACGCTGATCGGGTTGTCGTAGGGATCGCCCGTCCTGCCGTTGAACAAGGTCACCTTGCCCTCGGTGTTCATGAGGCGCGCCCCGTCGGCCGAGTCCGGCCGGAGGTTCTCGAACACCTTGCGGATCGTCGGGTGCCGCCCGGCGTCCTGCTCCTCGTCCCAGTGCGCTCCGTCGAACACCGGCGTCGATATCCACACGTCCGGATCGGTCCGGGGCCGGATCTTGGCCGTCGCTGTGGTCGACTCGGTCCGGACCTCGTCGGCACCCGGCCAGCCCCAGCGCGCCGCGTAGCCGAGGTGCGACTCCAGCACCTGGCCGACGTTCATCCGGCTCGGGACGCCGAGGGGGTTCAAGATGATGTCGATCGGGGTGCCGTCGGCGAGGTAGGGCATGTCCTCGACGGGCAGGATCTTCGAGATGACGCCCTTGTTGCCGTGTCGGCCGGCGAGCTTGTCGCCCTCGGAGATCTTCCGCTTTTGGGCGACGTAGACGCGCACGAGCTGGCTCACCCCGGGCGGCAGCTCGTGGCTGTCTTCTCGCGAGAACACCCGGACGTCGATGACGGTCCCCGACTCGCCGTGGGGCACCTTGAGGGACGTGTCACGCACCTCGCGGGCCTTCTCGCCGAAGATCGCCCGCAGGAGCCTCTCCTCCGGGGTCTGTTCGGTCTCCCCCTTGGGGGTGACCTTCCCGACGAGGACGTCGCCGGTGCTGACCTCGGCCCCGATGCGGATGATCCCGCGATCGTCGAGGTCGGCCAGGATCTCCTCCGACAGGTTCGGGATGTCGCGCGTGATCTCCTCGGCCCCGAGCTTCGTGTCGCGGGCGTCGACCTCGTACTCCTTGATGTGGATCGAGGTCAGGACGTCGTCGCGCACGAGGCGCTCCGAGAGGATGATGGCGTCCTCGAAGTTGTAGCCCTCCCACGGCATGAAGGCGACGAGGAGGTTCTTGCCGAGGGCGAGCTCCCCGTTGTGCGTAGAAGGGCCGTCGGCGAGAAGATCGCCCGTCGTGACCTTGTCCCCTTCGGAGACGAGGGGTCGCTGGTTGATGCAGGTGTCCTGGTTGGAGCGGCGGAACTTCGCAAGCCGGTAGGTCTTGCGTTGCAGCGGCATACCGAGGCGGTCCTTCTGACCGGCCGTGTAGTCGACGATGATGTGGTCCGCCGTCGCCTCCACGATGGCGCCGGCTCCCTCGGCAAGTGTGACGTCCCCTGCGTCGCGGGCCGCTCGAGCCTCCACTCCGGTGCCGATGTAGGGGGCCTCGGGCACGAGGAGAGGGACCGCCTGCTTCTGCATGTTGGCACCCATCAGGGCCCGGTTGGCGTCGTCGTGTTCGATGAAGGGGATGAGCGCCGTCGACACTGAGACGATCTGCTTCGGCGAGATGTCCATGAGGTCGACCTCTTCGGGGGGGACGAAGTCGATCTCGCTCGTCAGGCCATACGAGGTCGTCGTCGCTCCGACGCGCACCCCGGCCCCCTGCGGGCCACGCCGCACGAGAACGCGGTCATGGGCGAACACGCCGCGCTCGTCGACGGCCGCGTTGGCCTGGGCGATGACGTGGTCCTCTTCCTCGTCGGCTGCGAGGTAGACGATCTCGTCGGTCACCCGCCCGCCGGTCACCTTCCTGTAGGGAGTCTCGATGAACCCGTACTCGTTGACGCGTGCATAGGTCGCCAGCGCCCCGATCAGGCCGATGTTCGGGCCCTCCGGGGTCTCGATCGGGCACATCCGCCCGTAGTGGGAGGTGTGGACGTCACGTACCTCGAAGCCGGCCCGCTCCCGGGAGAGGCCTCCCGGGCCGAGCGCCGAGAGGCGGCGCTTGTGGGCAAGGCCCGACAGCGGGTTCACCTGGTCCATGAACTGGCTCAGCTGGCTCGTGCCGAAGAACTCCTTGATGGCGGCGACGACGGGCCGGATGTTGATCAGGGTCTGGGGCGTGATCGCCTCGACGTCTTGCGTCGTCATCCGCTCGCGCACGACCCGCTCCATGCGCGACAGGCCGACCCGGACCTGGTTCTGGATCAGCTCGCCGACCGACCGGACGCGCCTGTTGGCAAAATGGTCCTGGTCGTCGAGGCGGTAGCCGGCCTCGCCGGCCGCCAAGTGCAGCAGGTACGTCGACGCAGCCAGGAGCTCGCTCGGGCTGAGAACCGACTGGCCGGGCGCGGGGCGCTCGAGGTCGATCGAGAACAGGTCGGCGACACGCTCGATCTCGGCTCCGAGTTTCCTGTCGAGCTTGTAGCGCCCGACGCGCGTCAAGTCGTAGCGCTTCGGGTTGAAGAAGGCGTTCTCGAAGTAGGCACGCGCCGCCTCCACCGACAGCGGCTCTCCGGGCCGGGCCCGCTTGTAGATCTCGAGCAGAGCCTCCTCGCGCGTCGGCGCCAGGTCACGCTCCTTTTCCCACTGGCCCCCAAGGAAGTCGAAGTGCCGGACGAAACCTTCGAGGAACGCCTGGTCCTCGTAGCCGAGGGCGCGCAGCAGGACGAAGAGCGACACGCGTCGCTTGCGGGCCACGCGGACGCCAGCCGTGACGTCCTTGCCCGGGCGCGACTCGACGTCGAGCTCGATCCACTCGCCACGGTAGGGATGGACGGTGCCGGTCACGATGATCTTGGCGTCTCGGCCCGGCTGGAAGATGACCCCCGGAGACCGCACGAGCTGGCTCACGACGACGCGCTCGGTGCCGTTGATGATGAAGGTGCCCCGGTCGGTCATGACGGGGAAGTCCCCCATGAAGACCGTCTGCTCCTTGATCTCCCCGGTCTGGGAGTTCATGAAGCGCGCGCGCACGAAGATCGGCGCCGCATAGGTCATGTCCTTTTCCTTGCACTCCTCGACCGAGAACTTCGGGTCCGAGCGCAGGTCGATGTCGTCCGGGTCGAACTCGAGCTCGAGGCGCAGCTGGCCCGTGAAGTCCTCGATCGGGCTGATATCGGCGAACGCCTCGGCCAACCCCCGATCGAGGAACCACTTGAACGACTCTCGCTGTATCGCGACGAGGTCGGGAAGCGGCAGGACCTCGTCGATGTTCGCAAACGAGAAGCGCTGCAGGGTGGACGTACGAGCGGGCACGAGCTACTCCTCGACAGTCAGGACCGGGCAGATACCTACCGTGCGCAGGCAACCCGGCCTTGAGGCCGGGAAAGGTGCGACCAGCGCGCGCGCCATTCAGGCGGGAAACGACGCGGGTCGCGAAGAGGCTGGCACGGCAATCAGCCAGCATAACAGCGCGGGCGCGTCGACACAACCGCCACGCGCGTCCAGCACAGCCGACGCGTGCGTAGGGTAACGAGGCGCACCAGCTAGGTCAAGGACCGCCGGGACCGCCGGGCCGACCGAAGGTCACCCCTGCGGGCCCGGCGGGCGTCCCTGCCCCAACCGCGGCAGCCCCCCGATGGGGCGGGCTACTTGAGCTCGACGGAGGCGCCGGCCTCTTCGAGATCGGCCTTCGCCTTGTCGGCAGCTTCCTTGTTCGCCTTCTCCAAGACGGGCTTCGGTGCCCCCTCGACGAGGTCCTTCGCCTCCTTGAGGCCAAGGCTGGTGAGCGTCCGGACGACTTTGATGACCTGGATCTTCTTGTCGCCGACGGCGGTGAGGATGACGTCGAACTCATCCTTTTCCTCTGCGCCCTCGGCCTCGCCACCACCTGCAGCGCCGGCTGAAGGCGCAGCTGCCACGGCGATAGGTGCCGCAGCCGTGACGCCGAAGCGCTCCTCGAACTCCTTGAGCAGTTCGCTCAGCTCGAGGACGGTCATCGCCGAGATCGCGTCGAGGATCTCGTCTTTGGTGAGGGTCTTTGCAGCCATCGGTGTGCTCCTTCTTGTCTGTTCTTGTCAGTTCTCGTTCGTACTTGCCGTTTCGCCGCCAGGCGGGAGCCGCTCCGGCCCCTACTCCTCGCCGGCGCCGCGAGCGTCGACCAGGGCCCGGAGCCCGTAGGCGAAGTTCTGGGGCAAGGCGTTCAAGAGCCCGGCGAGCTGGCGCAGCGGTGCGGCCAAGCCTCCGGCGAGGCATGCAAGCAGGACCTCGCGCGACGGCAGTTCGGCGATGGCCCGCAGCTCGGCCGGCTCAAGCAGTCGACCATCGATCGCCCCTTGCTTGAGCGCCAGGTTCGGGTTCTCGCGGGCGAAACCGACCAGGGCCTTGGCAACCGCCCCGACGTCGCCGTCGACGAAGGCGATCGCCGTCGGCCCCGTCAATGCCCCCTCGAGCCCTTCCCACGGGCCGCCGTGGACCGCCCGGCGGACGAGGGTGTTCTTGAAGACCTTGTAGTGGCCTCCGGCTGCGATGAGGGCCTGGCGCAGCGCCGCCAGCTCGGCGACCGTCAGGCCTCGGTACTCGGTGAGGATCACGGCGGACGACGACGACAACCGTTCCCGCACGTCCTCGACGACCGCTGCCTTGTCTGACCTCGGTCCTTCCATGTCCTGCCTCCTCGACGGTGTGCCCGCACGAGATCTCGGGACACCCACCCCGGGGACACGCTCGGCCCGGCTTCGCGGCAGGAATCACCTCGTCCGGAAGGCGCAGAGCGCCACTTCGGCCCGGGCAGCCCGGGCACCGGAGATCTTCGGCGGTTCGATGTCTGGTTGTCTAGCGGGCCGCAACCCTACTACGGGTTGAAGGGCACCGGCGCCGGGGCGAAACGACGGCCTCTCGGCACCCGGCCTCAAGCGCTCTGCGCGAGCTCCTCGTCGGTGATCCGGGCACGGTTCGGGTCGATCTTGACCCCAGGGCCCATCGTCGAACAGACGGTGATGGAGCGCATATAGCGCCCCTTGGCGGCCGAAGGCTTGGCGCGCACCAGCTCCTCGACGACGGCGTGGATGTTCTCGATGAGCTGGCTCCGCTCGAAGGAGACTTTGCCGACCCGGACGTGGACGTTGCCCACGCGATCGGTGCGGTACTCGACGCGCCCCCCCTTGAACTCGGTGACGGCGCGACCGACGTCGGTCGTGACTGTCCCCGACTTCGGGTTTGGCATGAGGCCGCGCGGGCCCAGGATGCGCCCGAGCTGGCCCACCTGGGGCATCAGGTCCGGGGTGGCGATGGCGATGTCGAAGTCGAGGAAGCCGTCGTTCTGGACACGGGCGACGAGGTCGTCGGCGCCGACGACGTCGGCGCCGGCCGCACGCGCCTCGGCTGCCGCCTCCCCGGCGGCGAAGACCGCCACCCGCGAGGTCGTGCCGGTGCCGGCGGGAAGCGTCAGCGTGCCGCGCACGATCTGGTCAGCCCGGCGGGGGTCGACCCCGAGACGCACGGCCAGCTCGACGGTCTCGTCGAAGGCGGCCGACGCAACGTCTTTGACGAGATCGACCGCCTCTGCCAACTCGTAGAGGGTCTGGCGGTCGAACTTCGCCGCGGCTGCGGTCTGCTTCTTGGTCACCCGAGTCATGTGCTTGCCTCCTGCCTTCCGTCGCCGGCCCTGTCGCGTGCTCTGCCCGCGTCAGCCGGTGACAGCAATGCCCATTGAGCGGGCTGTGCCGGCGACCTGGCGCTTGGCGGCGTCGATGTCGGATGTGTTCAGGTCGGGCAGCTTCACCTTGGCGATCTCGGCTACCTGGGTGTCACTGACCGACCCGACGGTCTCGCGCCCGCTTGTCGCCGCCCCCTTGTCCAAGCCGGCCGCCTGGCGCAGTAGGACCGCCGTCGGCGGGGTCTTCAAGATGAAGGAGAAGGTGCGGTCATCGTAGATCGAGATCTCGACGGGGATGACCGAACCACGCCGGTCCTCGGTCGCCGCGTTGTACTGCTTGCAGAACTCCATCGTCTGCACCCCATGGGGGCCAAGCGCCGTTCCCACGGGGGGCGCGGGGGTGGCCTGGCCCGCCGGGAGCTGGATCTTCACCAGCGCCGTGACACGCTTCTTCTTCGCCATCGTCGGTCCCTTGTCCTATCCGTCTCGTTGGTTGCGCGCCCGAGCCGCTACAGCCGGGCAACCTGGCCGAAGTCGAGCTCCACAGGAGTCTCCCGGCCGAAGATGTTGACGAGGACCTTGAGCTTGAGCTGGTCCTCGTTGATCTCTGCGATCTGGCCCGAGAAGTCGGCGAAGGGCCCTTCCTTGACCCGCACAGTGTCGCCCACCTCGTACTCGAGGCGGGGGCGGCTCTTGCGCTGGCTCTGGCCGCCGTCGACCTTCACCTGCAGGAACGACTCGACGTCCCGGCGCGACAGAGGCGTCGGCTTGGTCCCGGGACCGACGAAGCCGGTCACGCCGGGCGTGTCGCGGATCACGGTCCACGCCTCGTCGTGGAGGTCGCAACGGGCCAGCAGGTAGCCCGGGAACAGCTTGCGCTGGACGACGACCTTCTTGCCGTTCTTCCATTCGACGACGTCTTCCATCGGGATGACGACCTCGTAGATCTGGTCTTCCATCCCCATCGAGGAGATGCGGCTCTCCAAGTTCGACTTCACCTTGTTCTCGTAGCCCGCGTAGCTGTGCAGCACGTACCAGCGCCCAGGCCGGTCGTAGGGACTCTCGACGATCGGCTCTTCCTCGTCGACGCCGTCCCACACCTCCTCGGCGGCTCCCGGTCCGGCATCTTCGGTGACGGACCGGTCATCACCGGGGGATACGTCAGCACCGTCGGGTTCGGCGCCCACCGCCTCCTCGGCCTCGGGGGGCTCTGGAGTCGTCGCGCTCCCGAAGACTGCTGCGAAATCCGCTGCGTCGGAGCCGCGCGGGGCTGATTCCGTCGGCGGCTCGGCCTCGCCCCCGATCTCAGGCGCGTGGGGGTCGCCGGTGGCGGGGGCCACGGCCCGGTTGTCCTGTTGCGCGTCGGTATCGTCCATCGTCATTGAAAAGTCGGGGGGTTCGGTGGTCTTAGGCGGGAGAGTTCAGCAGGAAAGGCGTCGCGTGCGCTAGCTGCGGAAGAGATAGAAGACACCCTTGGCCGCTCCGTAGTTGAGGGCGAAGATCAAGCCGATGAGGAGGACGAGCGTGACCAAGACCACCGTCGAGTAGTTGATCACCTCGGTCTTGTTCGGCCATGCGACCTGCCGCATCTCGGCACGGGTCTCACGCAGGAAGCTCCCGGGCGTCGTCCGCTGCTCCGCAGGCTTCGGGCGCGGCGGGGTCGGGCGCCGCTGCGCGACGGCGCCGTCCTCGGCCAGCTGCCCCTGGCGCTGCATCATGCGCTTCATTTCCCTGTTCATAGGGCTCCTCGATCTTTGGAGAGGCTGAACAAGCAGGGCAGGAGGGACTCGAACCCCCAACCGCCGGTTTTGGAGACCGGTGCTCTGCCAGTTGAGCTACTGCCCTTCAACGGCCGGCACGCCTGCCGGCCTCGGGGCCAGCAGCCCACGTTAGCACCCCCCCGGATCGTCCAGTCCGGCGTCCAGGCAGTCAGTCCCCGCCGCTCAGCGGGTCTCCCTGTGGAGGGTGTGGGTCTTGTCCCACTGGCAGTACTTCCGCATCGTGATCCGCTCACGATCGTTGATCTTGCTCTTGGTCGTGATGTAGTTGCGGCGCTTGCACGTCTCGCAGGCCAAGGTCACCTTGACCCTCTTGTCGTTCTTCGCCATGGGATTGCTCCTTGTCCGCTCCGAGGGCCCCGGATCCCCGGTTCACGCCCTCCCGGGATGCCGGGTTGCGCCCGTGCCTCTTCGTCTCCGACGGGCCTGGTGCCGCAGGCCACGCCCGTCCTGGTTGTTGTCCGCCCACGCCCGGCATTGCGGCCCGGCGTGGGCCCGTAGCGGCGGTCGGACTCGAACCGACGACCTCACGATTATGAGCCGTGCGCTCTAACCAGCTGAGCTACGCCGCCTGGGTGAGCCCCCTGTCGGAATCGAACCGACGACACCAGCCTTACCATGGCTGTGCTCTGCCGACTGAGCTAAGGGGGCGCAGCGCTCCGGCCGCGCCCGCATGATACCCGCGCCCAGCACCGACCGGGACCTCCGCCAGCCTAGCTCTCGGTGCCCACTCTCGGGGATGCACGGACAGCGGTGCCTTCGCCCGCCGGTCCCCGGGCGGGCCGGGGCTGGCGGGCGACGAGGAGGCGCAGCCGGAGGAGATAAGAGTCCCCTGCCGGGCCACCGGTGCTCTTATGCTCTCGTTCGTGCCGGGCACGATACGGGTGCGCATCGCAACGGCCGCCGACGCCGAAGCGACCGCGGCCATCTACAACGCCGAGGTCCTCGGGGCCATGACGACGTTCGACCTCGTCCCACGGACCGTCCGGGCCCAGCAGGGATGGTTGGCCGGTCACGGGGGCGTCTATCCGGCAGTCGTCGCCGAAGTCGACGGTGGGGTGCTCGGGTTCGGTGCGCTCTCCCCGTACAGGAACCGACCTGCCTATGCGACCACCGTCGAGGACTCCGTCTACGTCGACGAGGGCGCCCGCGGGCAGGGCACCGGCAGGGCCATCCTCACTCAGCTCACCGAGCTCGCCCGCTCCGGGGGATTCCACACGGTCATCGCCCACATCGCCGGCGACAACGACGCGTCGGTGGCCCTCCATCAGGCCTGTGGGTTCGCCCTCGTCGGCGTGGAGCGGGAGATAGGGCGCAAGTTCGGCACCTGGTTGGACGTCGCCATCTTCCAGTACATGCTCTGACGCTTGCCGGGCCGTGGCCGCGTCCGTCTCACGACGAGGGCCTCCGGAGATAGTGCCCCGTCAAGCCCTGGCCGGGGCGCTCGACAAGGTTTGGGGCGCATGACGGAGGGAAGCTCCGAGCGGCGCCGTGAGGACGGTCACCAGAGCGACGGCTGAGACGGCGGCAAGGATCGGGTTGGCATGCAGGAGGTCCCCGATGAGCTGCCTGCCACCGGGCAGGCCGATGAAGGGAGAGACGATCGAGCCGACGATCAGCACCTTGCGCAGCCATCCCGTGGACACGGGGACGAGGAGCACGAGCCCCCACGACAGGTACCAAGGCTGGACAACCGGGCCGAGCACGACGACCAAGAGCATGGTGACCCCCATGGCCCGGAGCGCCCCGATGCGGTCGCTGTGCGCGAGAAGGAACAGACCGACGCCCGCGGCAATGGCCAAACCCACGACACGGGTTATCGACAGCACGGTCGCCGAGGAGATGCCGATGCCGATGCCGTGGACGAGGCGCGAGACGATCATCCCGATGCCTGTCGACGGGGCCAGCCACGAGCGCACCGTGCCCGGCGTCGCCAGGTTCAAGACCCAACCCCACCCCAGTCCGGTCGCCATCGACAGCGCGCCCATGACGCCGACTCCCAGAGCGCCCGCCAACGCGACACGCCGGAGCCTGTCCCGCACGGGGGTGCCTGTGCCAAGCCACTCCCACCCGATGTAGACGATGCCGAGCGCTGCGGGGACCTTGATGGCCGCCCCTAAAGCGCACAGGACGATCCCCGCGAGCGGCTTCTTCTGGCGCGCCAAGGTGACCCCGGCGACGAGCAGACCGAGCATGAGGGCGTCGTTGTGCGCCCCGCCCACGAGCTCGAGGAGCGTGACCGGGTTGAGAACGGCGAGCACGAAAGACTCGCCGGCACTGCGGTTGAACGTCCGGGCGAGCTTGGGGATGTACACCGCGAGAAGTGCGACACCGACCAGCTCGAGGAGCCGGAGGGCGACGACGGTGGCGAGGGCGTTGTGCAACGTCACCTTGGCGAGGAGACCGTCGATGCCGAGGAAGAGAGGACCGTAGGGGGCGGGCGCATTCATCCACAGCGGGTCGACCGGGGTGACGTAGGGGCCCGACCCGAGGACGTGCGGGCCGAACATGTACGGGCTGATGCCGTGGCTCATCATCTCGCCCTGCGCGGCGTAGCTGTAGACGTCGCGGCTGAACAGCGGCGGCGCGACGATCAGGGGAAGGACCCACAAAGCGAGAACCCACATCAGATCTCGTGTCGATATCTCCCTGTTGCGAGCGGCCCGCGCGAGGCCCCACCAGACGCGCATGAGCAGGACGAGGCCGCCGTAGACGGCGACGAGGCCGAGGAAGAGGCCCTGCTGGTTCTGGTGCGTCCCCACGGGGTCGATCCCAAAGAACCACGAGCCGGGGATCTTGAGGGTGAACGGCGACGAGGGTTGTGAGGTGCCCCAGGTGATCGACAGGATGGCGACGAAGCCCAGCGCCGCGGAGCGCGCGACGAAAGATCGTTGGACCGGGGGCTTCGCCTCGGTCGGCGCGGACGGCAGCGCTCGGACCGTGAGGGCGACAAGCGCCGTGCGGAGCCGGTCGACCGCCGGACGCACAGCCGGCTTTGTAAGGGGGCGCAACGTCACTGTAACCGTATTGTAATGAAGGAAACGAAGTACGCAAGGGCGGGCCACGGCCGGGCCACAGTCACCGGGTAAACGCCTGCACACGGCCTGTGCCGGCGACCCGGCCAGGCCGCGCGTGCCGGTGCCGGTGCCGGTGCACCGAGACTAACCCGCCTCGTTGGCAAGAGCCGGATCGGCAGCGGGAGTGCAGACCGGCCCCCTTGGCGGCCGCGCTGGGGTTGGGCGCGAAGCGGAGTGGCTGCCTCCGTTGGCCGGTGCGTTCCCGTGGTGGGCCGTCGCCGCCCGTCGGCGGACCTCGATCTGTGCTCGTACCACCCGACACGCCGCGTCCAAGACGCCTTCGTTGTGATCCACTTCTTCCTTAGCCGCGCGCATGTGTAGCTCGTGGCAGGAGCTATTATCGCGTGCCCATGCGCGTATGTGATCAGGGACGACCAGCCGTCGATTGCCCCGCGTCAGCGACGGTCTCGTCCGGTTGCCCAGGGCCGTCTTCGCGTTCGGTTCGGGTGTCAGGACGGGCCCAGGGGCGTGCCCCTCCGCTCGCGTTTTCGGCCTCCGGGCCACCAGGCCACTTTGTGGGTGATCTGGCGGCAGACCTTTGCGAAGGCGACGTCGAGATCCGCCCTCAGCCTTCGTAGCCCTCGACGTCGACGACGACGTCGACCGAGCCGCTGTGGTTGAAGACCGTGATCGCGCCTGTTGGTCCGACTCCGGCGACGACGAGGTTTGCCACGCTCTGACCGGGCGACCAGTTGAGGTCCGAGGCCGTCGGGAGCGGCTGACCTTCAGGCCAGGCCGTGAGGTAGGAGCCGGCGGTGGTGTCCGTCGCGGTGACCTCGAGCACGACCGACGTCGCGCTGGCCGGCACCTCGCCGACGCCGGCAACCTGGATCGTCTCCGACCCGCCGGGACCGAGCGTCGTGAGCGCGGCGTTGGCAGCAGGGAGGCCCTCTGAAGCACAAAACGCCGGCACAGGCGAGCTGCCGCAGCGGGTGTCGGCGATGCGGGTCGGCGACAGGGCGGTGTAGCCGGCGCCCGTCGACGAGAAGTAGCCGCTCACGTCGACGACGACGTCGGTGGAGGCGCTGGCGAGGACATCGATGGTGCCCGACGCCGACAGCGCGACGACGGACCGGTTGGCGACGGTCTCGCCCGCGCGGAAGTTGAGGTTCGAGGCCACCGGGATGGCCACGGGCCCGAGGCTCGGGCTCGGGCCCGGATAGGCAGTGAGGTAGCCGTCCGCCACCGGGCCGACGACGGTCAGGTTGACGATGACGGCCGTCGCTGATGCGGGAACCGATCCGACGCCCGCGACCTGGATCTCGAGGGGGCTGCCAGGCACGAGGGTCTTACCGTTGCACTGGGCGGCGGCGGCGGTGAGCGACGAGGGGTTCCCCGGCCGCGTGTCACAGATCCGCGACGGGCTCGTCGCAGTGAAGCGCGAACCGGACCCCGTCGTCGCGTATCCCTCGACGTCGATGGCGAGGTCGGTCGCTCCGGGCGAGCCGTTGAAGACCGCGACCTGGCCCGCGGCGGACACGGGCACCTCGACGAGGCCGGCGACGAGCTGGCCTGCGGAGAAGTTGAGGTCCGAGGCGACGGGGCGCGCCGTGCCCGCGGGGGACACCGTCAAGTACCCCGGTTGCGCCGGGCCGATCGCGGTGACGTTGAGCACGACCGCGCCGATCCCGTTCGTGGGAACGGGCCCCACCCCGGTCACCTGGACCATCTCCGTTCCCCCTCCCGCGAGAGCTTGGCCCCCGTTCGCGCAGGGCCCGCTCACGCCGGCGGGGACATCGGCACCGCCGGCCGCCGCAGCGGAGCGCGTGTCGCAGATCCGGGCCGGCGTCACCCCGACGTAGGAGAGACCGGGCGGTGGCGGTGCGGCGTAGGTGAACCGGTCGGAAGCAGAGGTGGCCGAGGTGCCGCCAGGGGTCGCGACGGTGACGTCGACGGTGCCGGCGACCTGAGCCGGAGAGACGGCGGTGATCTCCGTCGGGGAGACGACCGTGGCGCCGGTGGCCTCGACAGAGCCGAAATCGACGATGGCGGGGTTCTGGAAGTTGGTGCCAGTGATCGTGACCGCCGTCCCACCGGCGGGCGGGCCGCTCGCGGGACTCACGCCTGTGACGGTCGGCGGCGTGGGCGGTGGGTTCGTGACGTCGACGAGCTCGACGGCCGTCGCTGTGTAAAAGACCTCCAGGCGCCGTCCGCTTGCGACAAGCACCGCGCCGTTCGCCAGCCCGGCGAAGGTACCGCTCACCCCTCCGGCCGCGGTCAGGATGTCAAAGGTCGTGCCATAGGGCGCGCCTGCAAAGGAGTCGGTCACTGCGAGGGTCCCCCCGATGCTCGCCGTGCCGGAGCCGGAGAGCTGGGAGTAGCCCGAGCCCGGCGCGAACCCCGTGATGTCGGCGTGGAGTCCCCCACCCGCGGCGAACGTCGCATTGCCGCTGTCGTGGAGTATCCCGGGCGTGGGGGTGGTGCTGCCCGGCACGACGGCCTCACCGGTGACGCCCGCGTCGAGGCCGCCGATGGAGCCGGTGCCCTCGAGCACGGCGTCGGGGAAGCCGTGGGAGAGCGTCACCGTGCCGGCAGTGGCCCCTGCGGCGACGTCGAGGACGCCGGTCGGACCCGCCGGGCTGCCGCTCCCTTCGACGACGATGCCGCCGGCGGGGGTGACCGAGTCGGTCACCTTGGTGGCGGCGAGCCCTGCGGGGCCGGACACTGTGGTCTCGGCGGTGAAGGAACCGGTTCCGGAGATCGTGCCCGAGAACGTGGTGGTCGTCCCGGTCGCGGGCTCCGAGATGACCACCGAGTCATCGGTGATCGAGTAGGGAACTGTTGCCGACGACGGCAACTCCCACGCGAGGTCGCCATTGGCGCCAACGGACACGGAGGTCGCGGACCCGAGGGCGCCGGCGGCGAACGCCACCACGTGCCCGTTGGCATCCACAGTCGTCCCGCCGGAGTAGGAGTTGGCGTGCGGCAGGTCGGCGGTTGTGAAGGACGTGAACGGGCCCATCACGAGGCCCAGAGAGCCCGTGAGGTTCTCGCTCACCGTGAAGTTCAACCCGCCCGTTCCCGTGATCGTGAAGTTGGCGGCAGCGCCGGAGTCGGTGATGGTGCCGGTGTCAGGCGTGACGGTGGAGACCTGCTGAGCGTGCCCGGCAAGGTCGAGCGTCGCTCCCGCCGCCACGTCGAGCTGCCCGCTGCCGTAGGCGTTCGCCGCGCCGGAGTCGAACGTTGTCGAGCCCGCCGTGGCGAGCATCGCCCCGCCAGAGAAGGAGTTCGCCCCGCTCAGCGTCACGCTCGTCGCGTCGGTGTACGTGTTCAGGTACCCCGGCCCCGTCACGTTTCCCGAGAATGCGATCGAGCCGCTGGCGGTGCCGACGTAGAGCTCGCTTGTCACTGTCGTGAGGTCAATGTCGTTAGCGATCGTGCCCTGCGCCGGCACGCTGACCATGGCGTCCGTGCCGACTGTGATCGTCCCGGTCCCCGCGCTGCCGCCGCAGCCGAGGTAGAGGGCCGTCCCGTAGAAGACCGTCGTGCCGCCACCGTAGGTGTTGGCGGCACATGCCGGAGGGAGAAGGTCGACGTTTCCGGTGAACGAGCTCGCTCCGATCTCGAGCGAGTAGCCGGAGCCGCCGTCGGTGACGGCGCCACCGACGATGAAGAGGGTCGCGCCTTTCTGGTCGATTGTCGAGCTTGCCGTGAGCGTGACGGCGCCGTCCCAGGTGACGTCAGAGGCCCCGGTCGCTTCGAGGGTCCCGCCGTCGAGTGTGAGGGCGCCGTTGGCCGCGGGCACGGTGATCCCGTTCGCGCTGTCCAGGACGCCCCCGACGACCGTCGTCCCGCCGGTGCCCAGCGCAGAGCCGTTGGTGATCTCGAGCGTGCCGCTGCTCACGGTCGTGCCGCCCGTGTAGGTGTTCGTCCCCGACAGGGTGAGTGCCGCCGCCGCGTCGACCTTGACCGCTACGGTGCCGCCCGAGCCGGAGTTGTCCTGGATCGTCCCGGAGAAGGTGGTCGTCCCGCCCGCGTCCTCGAGCGTCACCGCCGATGAGGCGAGCTGGTTCTCGACGGTGCCGGCGCCAGAGAAGCTCGCGACGGCTTGTGAGAGGCCGTGCATGTCATAGGTCGCGGCGGTGTTGACGGTAAGAGCGCCCGTGGTCGCGACCTCGTCCGACACTGCGCCCTCGGTGACAAGCGTGCTGCCCGACGCCGAGACGGTCGTGCCGCCCGTATAGGTGTCGCCTGTGGCGTTGTCGAGCACGACGGTGTCCCCCGGGCATCCGGGGTATCCGGTCGTGAGGCTCCCCGTGCCGGTGATCTGGCCGGTGAGCGTTGTCGTTACCCCCGAGGACGCGCAGACGACGACCCCGCCGGGCGAAGACGTCGAGTTGTCGATGATCGGGTTCGCGATCGTTCCCGTCGCCTGCAGCGAGGGAAGGAGGGACGCAACCGAGGCCACCGTGACCGTGCCGGTTCCGCCGGAGATCGCGTCAGGGCAGGACGGGTCGAGCTCTCCCCCGCCGACGGCTGTCGTGCCCGAGTAGGTGTTCACCGTGCAGTTCCCCGCGCTCAGCGGGTAGAGGACGACGGTGCCGGCGTTCGCCGCGTCGCCAACGGTGAGGTTCATCGCCGATCCTGCGATCACCCCTTCTAGTTCGAGGCTGGCGGCGTTCTTCGATGCGACCTCCTCGCCTGAGGTCCCGATCGTGATGCCCGGATGGAACGCCACAATGCCCGACGTCCCGGCCTGGCAGATCGCGATCGTCGTCGCCGACCCACAGTCGGTCGTCGCCGCGGTCGGTGTCAGGGTGATCGACGTGGCGGCGCCGGACCCCTCGTTGACCGTGTAGGGGTCCTCGAAGTCGATCGAGTCGAAGGAGGTCGCTGGAGCCGCGCCACCGCCTCCAACCTCGGTGCCGGCGTCATAGGTCACCGTCGCGGTGGTCGCCCCTACGGGGAAGACGATCTGGGCCCCCGCGGGGGGGCCTCCGGCGGCCGTGCAGGACGCCCCGCTCGTCGTCGTCCAGTTCGTCCCGACCGACCAGTTGCCCGGGGCGCCTCCCGATCCGTTCCACGTGCAGACCGCGGTGGGCGCCGCGCTCGCCGGGGAGCTGTCGAGGGCAAGGAACGCCCCGAGGGCTCCGACCGCCAGCGCGGCGAGTGGCGTTGCGAGGATGGCTGCCAGGACAAGCCGCGCCCGGCGCGGTCGAGGTCTGACGCGACTGGGACTCGACTGGCCGGCTACCGTCTCCGGGTTCGCCATTGCAGCTCCTTTCGTGCCGGACCCGCTTGCGCGAGGCCGTGTGGGCTCGTCACGATGCCACCCTGCTATGTGGTCAACTCTCGACCATTGACGTACGAGATGCCGGCTACGGCGCTTCCCGCAACAACCCGAGCTGATGACCTCTGGTCAATAAGCTCGCATGTCGACTATGTCATGGGGGATCTGTCATGTCAAGTAGGTCCTACCAAGACATGATGACGACTCGAGGTGTGCTCGTCCATTGGGCTCCGACAGCCGGAATTCCGGCAGGGACGCGGTTGGGAGCACGACAAGGTCAGCTCGCGGCGGCCAGGGTCGCCAAGGCGAGGATTGACACGTCGATCAGGTCTTTGGCGTCCTGCCCCCGTCCGTGAACACGAGGGCTCGTGCCCGTGAACACGGTGCCTGGCTCCCATGTGAAAGCCAGCGGGGCCGGTGCCACGTATCTCCCCTGAACCCGTGGGCAACCCAGCCAGCGCCCGCACGCACGTTGCGCCGCGGTCTCTTTCATCGTATGTCGACGTTCACTGCGCTTTCGCTCACATGGGACCTCAGGGCATGCCCGCTACCCCGACTGCATTGCGGGGCTCCCCCTTCCCGTTACTGCGCCCTGCTACCTTCTCCTGAACGAGCTGACGGTCGGGTCACCCGCCGAGGTACCACTTGCCTTTCACCTTGGTCAGCGGGAGCGTCGGGTTCGTCGAGCTCGAGTTGCCCTGAACCCGGTTCCACGCCTGAGCGAAAGTCTCCGACCCACGGGGAAGCCCTGCGTTAGGGTCGTGGTTCGACAGGCACGGGCTCACGACGCAGAACTTGTCGGCAACGATGACGGCGATGGCTTCCGTATCCGTGGGGGAGATGGCGACGTTGCCGACTCGCGCTCCTTGGATCGTTGCCCTCTGGCTATTCGTGGGGATTTCGCGGCCGTTGTCCAGTCCCACGGGGAGATGGCCGAGGGTGCTCCGGCAGCGGCTCTGCTCGGAGGGCACGTACCACTGGCAGATGCTGACGACGCTGCGGCTCTTCTGCAACGACTGGATGACGCCTGCGAGCACGGCCTGCGGCGATCCGTGGCCCGGTGCGGCGCCGGACGACGAACCGCCCCCGCCACAGGCACCAAAGAGCACTCCTGCAGCAAAACCCATCCCTGCGAGTCTTGCTGTTGTCGACCTCACCGTTGCCCCTCCTCCTGTGAGCGCCGGCACCCGGGCCGGCAGGGCATGGCGGGAAGCCGCTCTACCGGCACCGCGCGCCGGGTACTCCCAGCCTACGTCCAGCCCACCCCGGGTGCCTCGACCCACCCGAGCGCCGGCACACCGGCCCCTCCACGGCCCTGTCCGGCCGCGCCGGGCCTGCCCCATTTTCGGCACTCCCGTTGCCCGGCCCCCGCCTCGCTGGGCCGGGCTCGCGGGTCGCCTCACGAGCGCTCCGTGTCGGCGTTCCCGCGCTGTTCCGCCCGCTTCTTTCTCCCCGCTCTTGTGTGGTGGGCCGGGATGGATTCGAACCATCGAAGGCGTACGCCGGCAGATTTACAGTCTGCTCCCTTTGGCCACTCGGGCACCGACCCGCAAGCGACAAACGATAGCGCGCCCTCACCGCCCCTCCGGTGGCCCGGTCCGCTACGGTCGTGCCATGCCGACGTTCGACATCGTGTCCGAAGTGGATTTCCAGGAAGTGCGCAACGCCGTCGACCAGGCGATGCGCGAGGCGACGAACCGCTTCGACTTCAAAGGGACCGACTCGACCATCGAGCTGTCGGACAGTGAGCTCGTCCTCGAATCGGCGTCCGAGGACCGCTTGAAGGCCCTTGTCCAGGTTCTCGAAGAGAAGCTCGTCCGCCGCGAGGTCTCGCTCAAAGCGCTCCAGCGCGGGAACGTCGAAGAGGCCAGCAAAGGCCGCGCGCGCCAGAAGATCACGATCAACGCCGGCATCTCCTCCGACAATGCCAAGCGGATCAACCGCTTCGTCAAGGACAAGGGGATCAAGTCCGTCAGCTCTCAGGCACAAGGTGACCAGCTGCGCGTCACATCCAAGAAGCGCGACGACCTCCAGGCGATCATCGCAGCCCTCAAGGCAGAGGACTTCGGTATTCCGCTCCAGTTCACGAACTTCCGGGACTGAGCGCTATGCCGGCGGCGCCGGCAATCGCCCGACCCCGGTGTCGAGAACCCGACCCCGGACGAGAATGCGGTCGCCTCAGCCGTAGTAGCCGCTGTGGATGTAGACACAGGGAACGCCCTCTGCGTGGAACATGGCGCAGTTGCGCGGGTCGTCCTCGAACGCCAGGCGCACGTCGAAGCCCGCTGCGCGCAGGTTGGCGAGCGCCTGCCTCTTGTACCCGTCGACTGCGGTGTGGTCGGTGCGCTCCCGCATGATCAGGAGGTCCCAGCGCAGCCCGTAGCGGTTCAGCCAGGCCAAGGTCTGCGGCCGAACGCGCTGGGGCCTGCCGGTGACCAGTGCAACGGCAAGGTCGGCGTCCAGCAGGTCGAGAAGGCGGGCCAGCTCCTCGACGAGGGGGTCCTCCCCGCACGCGGCGAAGAACCGCTCCCAGTCGCGGTCACCTCCTTCGATGTAGTGCTGACGCCCGGCCGCGTCGGACAGGACCCCGTCGACGTCGAAGACGACGGCGGGGCCGGGGGCAATGGGCCCCGCGCGCCAGGTCCAGCCGGATCCGGTCAATCCTCGGCTGGTGCCGCCTGCGAGCGGCGGCGAATCTCGTCCACCACGCTCGCGTCGGCAAGGGTGGTCGTGTCGCCGAGGGCGCGCCCCTCGGCGACGTCGCGCAGCAGCCGTCGCATGATCTTGCCGCTGCGCGTCTTCGGCAAGTCGTCGGTGAACACGATCGACTTCGGCCGTGCGATCGGGCCGATCTTGTCGGCCACGTGCTGGCGCAGGCGCGTGCCCAGGTTGTCGCCTGCGCTTTCGCCACTGCGCAAGGTCACGAAGGCGACGATTGCCTGGCCGGTCGTGGCGTCGGTGGCACCGACGACGGCCGACTCGGCGACGGAGGGATGGTCGACGAGGGCCGACTCCACCTCGGTCGTCGAGACGCGATGCCCGGAGATGTTCATAACGTCGTCGACGCGCCCGAGTAGCCACAGGTAGCCGTCCTCGTCGATCTTCGCCCCGTCACCGGCGAAATAGCGCCCCGGGAAACGGCTCCAGTAGGTCTCGTGGTAGCGCTCAGGATCTCCGTAGATGCCGCGCAGCATCGCCGGCCACGGCTGGGTCAGGGTGAGGTACCCGCCACCGTGCTCGACCGGGTTGCCGTGGTCGTCGACCACCTCTGCGCCGATGCCGGGCAGCGGGAACGTCGCCGAGCCGGGCTTGCAGTCGGTGACCCCGGGCAGCGGGGAGATGAGGATCGCGCCCGTCTCGGTCTGCCACCACGTGTCGACGACGGGGCAGGTGCCTCCCCCGACCTCCTTCCAGTACCAGACCCACGCCTCCGGGTTGATCGGCTCGCCGACCGAGCCGAGAAGGCGCAGGCTCGTGAGGTCATGGCGGGACAGGTAGCTCGTCCCCCACTTCATGAACGTCCGTATGGCCGTCGGAGCGGTGTAGAGGATCGTCACTTTGTAGCGTTCGACGATGTCCCACCAGCGGTCCTTGTCGGGAAAGTCGGGAGTGCCCTCGTACATGACGCTCGTCGCGGCGTTGGCAAGCGGCCCGTAGACGATGTAGCTGTGGCCGGTCACCCAGCCGATGTCCGCCGTGCACCAGTAGACGTCGCGCTCTGGGTGGAGGTCGAAGACGTAGCGGTGCGTGAACGCCGCTTGGGTCAGGTACCCGCCCGTCGTGTGCATGATCCCCTTGGGGCGGGCGGTCGTACCGGAGGTGTGGAGGAGGAAGAGAAGGTCCTCGGCGTCCATGTGCTCCGGCGGGCACTCGGCCTCGGCCGACGCCATCAACTCGTGGTACCAGAGGTCGCGCCCGGCGCTCATCGCAACCGCACCCCCTGGGGCCAGATCGCCGAGGCGCCGGACAACGACCGCGTGTTCCACGTCGGTGCCCTCGATGGCCGCGTCGACGTGCTGTTTGAGCATCACCGGAGCACCTCTGCGCCAGCCCCCGTCCGCCGTGACGACGACGCGGGATCCCGAGTCGACGATCCGGCTGCGCAGGGCGTCCGACGAGAACCCTCCGAAGACCACGATGTGCGGAGCACCGATTCGCGCGCAGGCGAGCATCGCGACGGGCAGCTCCGGGATCATGGGCATGTACATCGCGACGCGGTCGCCCCGCCGTACGCCCAGGCTCTTGAGGACGTTGGCAAAGCGCTGGACCTCGTCGAGGAGCTGCGCGTAGGTGATCGTGCGCGTCTCGCCCGACTCGCCCTCCCAGTAGTAGGCGACCCTGTCTCCGAGCCCGCCGGCAACGTGGCGGTCCAGACAGTTCCAGCTCGCATTGAGCGTTCCCCCGTCAAACCAACGGGCGAATGGCGGCTCCCACGCACAGGTGGTGTCCCACGGCCGGAACCAGTCCAGGGCGTGGGCCTGCTGCTCCCAGAATCTGTTGACGTCAACAGCGGCCTGATCGTAGAGGGAACGATCGGTCACGAGAGCGTCGCTGCGGAACGCGGGAGACGGGGGGAAGACGCGGCTCTCGACGAGCAGCTCCTCGATCGTGGCTCCCTCGGATCCGTCGTCAGCCATGACGCACACCCTCCCCGCTGGCTTTCCCACGCACGCTACCTGACTCGCTGGTCCGACCTGCCATGATGGTGGGATCGTGGAAGTGCGACGTACCTGGCCGGGCACCTCCGGTCCTCCGATCGCGCCCCCTGCCGACGGCGTGCCGGACACGCTCGATGTGTCGGTTCCTGTCGGATGCCGCGTCCTCGTCCTGGGGAACCTTCTCCTTGCCCCCGGTGGCGAACAGGGCTCGACCGATCCACGTGGACCGGCCGCTGCGGCCAGCCCCGGCGGGTCCGCCGCGCGCAGCGATGGTCCGTTCCAGCCATCCCACGACCCGCTCGGCGAGCTGGTCTGGGCGCTGCGAGACTGGGACGGCCCCGGCGTCGTCGTCCTCAACGGCAACGTCGTCGAGCTCGACGCTGCCAGACCGGATGAGCAGCCTGGGTCGGCTGGGGCATCGACGGCCGGGGCTGGGGCATCGACGGCCGGGGCTGGGGCATCGGCGGCTGGGGCCGGGGCATCGGCGGCTGGGGCCGCAGAGGGTGGGCGCCCATCCGCGCCGGCACCGGCCGAGGCGCTTCCGATCAGCAGGGGCCCTCTCCCGCCGACCTTGGTCGATGCCGTGTCCTCGTTCCTCGGCGGCGGGGGACGACGGGTCATCTATCTCCCCGGTTCCCACGACGCCCACATCGCCGAGGACCCTGCCCTCCGCCAAGCCGTCCTCGCGTCGGGGATAACACTTGCTCGCAGCGCCGATCTCCACTTCGCCACCTCGCAGGACCCGCGCGTCGTCCACGTCGAACCGGGCCGGTCGCTGCACGATGCAGCTGCGGGCGGGCTGGGCGTCACGGCACCGGCAAGGCCTGGGGCCAGTCCCCACGCCGGCCGTTGGCTCGGTTCGGAGTCGGCGCGCCTCGGCGACCTCGGCCTGTTCTCCCGATTCATGACCTCACGGTTCCTCTACCGGCGCCTGGGCAAGAGGGCATGGCTCCTGCTGCTCCCCATCGCGGTGCCGCTCCTGCTGCGCATCCCGTGGATCGCTTGGGCCTGGGCGCACGCGACGTCGATCCACGTCGGAGGATCCCGGGCGGCGACGTCCGCTGCGGTCCACGCGGCGAGCTGGCGCCCCTACCTCAGGGCCGCTCTCGTCACGACCGCCGTCGAGCTCGTCGTGGTTGTGGCCGTGATCGCCCTACTCGGCCGCTGGACCTGGGAGGCAATCGACGAGCTCGCGCCTGTTGCGCGCCTGCGCGGGATCGCCGCCAACGACGCGGCTCGCGACAGAGGCCGCGCCCTCGTGGCGTCGGGAGCGTCAGGGCTTGTGACGAGCAACACCTTTCAGGCGGAGCTGACCCACCTTGCAGGAGGCTTCTACGCCAACGCCGGCGCCAACACCCTCGTCGTCGACGCCATCCCCGCCCGGTTCGGCCTGCCGCCCGTCTTCGCGACGCGAGCCCGGACGTCGTGGCTCGAGCTCCAAGCGGGCGCCGATCTCCACGCCGTCCTCTACGACGGCAGCGGGTCCGCCCACGGCGGGAACCTTGTCGAGCGCGCAGTCGCGCGCCGCAGCCCGCAGCGGCCAACACCGGTGGCGCTTGCCGCGGCCTGGCCCCAGGGAGGCTCGTGGCCGCGCCTCGCCGGCGACGATCGCCACCGTCGCCTGATCCGGCGCGTCGCCAGCCTCTCCATCGCGGCCACGGCCGTCGTCGATCTTCTCTCGGCCGTCACACCACCCCTGCGGGGGCGGCTGCACGCCATCTTGGAAGTACTGCCGCTCCCGGCCACCCAGGCCGCCGCCGCTCTCGTCGCCCTAGCCGGCGTCGCCCTGGCCGCCATGGCGCGAGGGATCCGCCTCGGGCAGCGACGCGCCTGGACGATCGGGATCGTCGTGCTCGGGGCAAGCGTCTTCCTCAACCTGGTCAAGGGCGGAGACTTCGAGGAGTCCCTCGTCTCCTTGGCGTTGATCACCTTTCTCCTCGGAGCGCGCCAACACTTCCGCGCCCCCTCCAACCATCCTCCGACCCGCGCAGCGCTCACCACCTTCGGCGGTGCCCTCACGGGGGTGATCCTGCTCGCAGCGGGTGGCCTCGAGATGGCGGAGCGGCTCGGGCACGACCGCCATTTCATCTTCTTCCCCCGCGCCGTCGCGGCGGTGGCCGAGCGCATGGTCGGGTTTCATGCCATCGCGCTTCCCTCGCACATCGACCGCTTCCTCTCTCCGGCCATGGGCGCGATCGGCGTCGGCCTCGCTGCGGTCGCGCTCGCCATCGCGACGCGTCCAGTACGCGACCTGCGGGACAACCTCGGCGGGCACGACACGATGGAACGCGCCCGCGACATCGTCCGTCGTCACGGTGGAGGCACCCTCGACTACTTTGCTCTGCGCAGCGACAAGCGCCACTTCTTCCACCGTGACAGCCTCGTCGCCTACGCCGTCTTCAACGGCATCTGCCTCGTCTCACCCGATCCGATCGGCCCGGCGGCCGAGAGGGAGGAGGTCTGGGGCGCCTTCCGGAGATTCGCGGAAGCCCGGGGCTGGTGCCTGAGCCTGCTCGCCGCCAGCGAAGAGTGGCTCCCGATCTACCGTGCCTCGGGATTGCACCATCTCTACATGGGCGACGAGGCGGTGGTGGACGTCAACCGTTTCACCCTCTCCGGCAACACCAACAAAGGCCTTCGCCAGGCACACGGGCGGATCCGCAAGTACGGCTACACGATCGAGTTCCATGACCCCGCAACCGTGGATCGCGACCTGGCGGCGAACCTGGCCTCCCTCATGGGCGAGACGCGCCGCGGCGAGGCCGAGCGCGGATTTTCCATGGCCCTCGGGCGCGTGTTCGATCCTTCGGACACCGGGCTGCTCCTCGCCGTCGCCCGTAACGCCGACGGCACCCCGGTCGGCTTCTGCCAGTACGTCCCCGCCCGCGACATCAACGGCTTCTCCCTCGACGTCATGCGGCACGACGGCGGAGACCATCCGAACGGGCTGTTCGACTTCATCCTGGTCGAGACGGTCTTCCACCTGCGCGACAACGGCTTCACCGGCCTCGGTCTCAACTTCGCGGCGATGCGCTCGATCCTTGACGGGAGCACCGCCGACAGCGTCGCCCGCCGGCTCGAGCGGTGGTTCTTCCGCCGCCTTTCGGACTCCGCCCAGATGGAGTCACTCTGGCGCTTCAATGCCAAGTTCCACCCCGACTGGCAGCCGCGCTACATCGTCTACGACTCCCTGGAGAGGTTCCTGCCGACCGCGATCGCCCTCATCCGGGCCGAGTCCATCTGGGAGATCCCCGTCGTCGGGCGTTTCCTCGTGCCGGGCGCTGACAAGCAAGACGCCAAGGCGGCGGAGCACGCGGCGCAGGCGGGGTAGGGCTTCAGGCGGGGTAGGGCTTCAGGCGAGACAGGGCCGCAGGCGATCAGCCGGTCAACCGATGAGAAGGGTGATCAACCGGAGCTTGCGGTCAGCCGATGAGCAGGGTCGCGTGCCGTGCAAAGTCGACCAGCGGGCCCGGGTAGAGGCCGAAGAAGACAGTGACGGCGACCGACAGAGCGACCACGACGCGGATCGCCATCGGGACGACGACCGCATCGGCGGGGACCGGCGTCTCCGGGTCACCGACCTCGCCTGCCGGGTCCGGCGCTCCAACCGCGGCGTGCGTTGCGGTGGCGATCGGCACGGCCGAAGCTCCCTCGGCAGTCGGCAGCCCGGCGGCGAGGTCTTGGGCCAGAGCGTCGCCATCCGGTTCGGCTACAACGCCAACATGCCCGCTCTGCACCGAAAGTAGCCCGTAGCCGGTCTCGGGCATGTCCTTCGCTGCCGGAAGCCCTGCGAGGGAGCCCGCATACATGAGCACGACCACCCGG
>JAJZBS010000007.1 GCA_021851885.1 Actinomycetes bacterium
GGCGCCTCTGGGGGGCTGCTCTTGCGGCGTGGCCGCAGCGCTCGCGCTCGGAGCCGGCCGTGAGTCCCCGATACGCGGCTTGCGCCGGTTGGCCGGCGGCGCAACCCGCCCCTCAGGTGCGGCCGGTTCTCCCGGGCCTTCGATCCTCTGTTCCGACATTCACGTCGTCCTCTCTCATGACGCACGCCCCTGGGCGCGCGGCGCGCCCGGCAGCGCGGCAGCCAGAGGCTCCCGGCGCACGCCGTCGCGCGTGATCCATTGGTGGGTGCGGCGACACCGCCGGAAGGCGGGTCGCACGCTGAGAGGTCCTGCCTGGCGCAGGACCGTCTCGAGCTCGCCTGGCCGCACACCGCGCGGCTGGGTCGCGAGCTCGACAGAGATTGCCGCGGGCGCCACCGTGGCTCCCGCCGGCGCCATCGCCTCCGAAGGGGCGAGGGTCAGCACCGCCGGGCGCAGGTCGTCGGTGCTCGTCCGGCCCTTGCGCTCGCGCTCGACAGGGAGGGCCGGAGCCGCCAGGACCTCCGCACACAGCCCGGCGAGGGCATGCCGGTCCCACGACCCGTCGAGCTCGATCTCCCAGCTGCAGGACGTGACCGCCTCCTGCAGGGAGGGCTCGCCCGGGTCGAGGCGTGCGACGCGGTCGACACCGAAGCCCTCGGGCAGCATGGCGCCAAGGCGCGGCGCCAGGCCGCCGACGTCGCCAGCTGACCCTTCGAGCACAATGTCAAGGTACTCGGCGTCGGAGGCAGCGCCGGTCGGCAGCGCCAGACCGAAGCTGAGACGGGCGCGGGGCGTGAAGCCTTCCGAGTAGGCCAGCGGTAGACCCGCACGGCGCAGCGCCCTCTCCCAGATGCGCGCGGCGTCGCGGTGGCTTGTCCAGACGACCTTGCCGTGCTTGGAGTAGCGCAGCCGGAGGATCTCCCCCACCGTCACGCCACCGATCTCGCAGGACCCTGTCCGGGCCCCGCCTCACGGGTGGGCCCGAGGCGAAGCGACACGGGCACTTCGCCGGCACGGCGCAGATCCTGGCCGGTCCCTTGGCTCCCGCCGGCAGGGGGCGTCGCCGACGCGACGACGTGCTCGACCCCGAAACCCGTACAGGCACCGCAGTCGTAGCACGGCGTCCACCGGCAGTCCTCGACCTGGCGGGCGCCGAGCGCGTCCTGCCAGTCGGACCAGAGGAAGTCCCGGTGCAGCCCGGCCGAGATATGGTCCCAGGCGAGCGGCTCGTCCTGGCCGCGTGGGCGGTGAACCACCTCGTCCAGGGTCAAACCCGCCGCGGCCAGCCCGTCCGTCCAACGGTCGAGGTCGAAGTGCTCCGACCACTCCTGGAAGGTCCCGCCCGCCCTCCAGACGTGCTCGACGGCAGCACCGACCCGGCGGTCGCCGCGGCTGACGATCCCCTCGGCGACCGACGCCGCCGGATCATGCCAGCGCAGGGACAGGCCGCGCACGCCCCGTGTCGCCGCGCGCAGGAGAGCGACCTTGCGCTCGAGCTCCGCAACGCTGTCTTGAGCGCACCACTGGAACGGCGTGTGCGCCTTCGGCACGAAGCCGCCCACCGATGCCGTCACCGTGACGTTGCGGTGGTAGCGCCTGCCCAGCGCGACGCAGCGCTCGGCCAGCTCCGCGATGCCAAGGACGTCTTCGTCCTCTTCGGTCGGCAGCCCGATGAGGAAGTAGAGCTTCACCCGGCGCCACCCCTGGGAGAAGGCCGCCTCCACCGCTGCGTAGAGGTCCTCCTCGCGGATGAGCTTGTTGATGACCTGGCGCATCCGCCAGGTCCCTCCCTCGGGAGCAAAGGTCAGCCCCGTCCGCCGGACCTTCTGGATCTCGGCGGCGAGGCCGACCGTGAACGCGTCGACCCGCAACGACGGGAGGCTGACCGAGACTCGACCGCCGAGGGACGGGTCGTCGACGACGCCGGCGACGGCTTCTTCGATCCCCGAGAAGTCGGCGGTGGACAGTGACGTCAGGGCCACCTCGTCGTAGCCCGTACGGGCAAGCCCATCGGCGACCATCGTGCGCACCTGCTCGGCGGGGCGCTCGCGCACCGGGCGGGTGATCATGCCCGCCTGGCAGAACCGGCAGCCGCGCGTGCACCCCCGGAACACCTCGACGTTCAGGCGATCGTGGACAACCTCGGTGAGTGGGACGAGCTGGCGCTTCGGGTACGGCCAGGCCGCCAGGTCGCTAATCGTGCGTTTCTCCACCCGTTCGCAGGCGGTGCCGTCGACGGGGCGGATACCCGCCAGGCGCGCCCCGTCGTAGGCGGCCTCGTACAGCGACGGGACGTAGACGCCCGGGATGCGGGCAAGGTCGCGGAGGAGAGCGACGCGATCGGAGCCGTTGCCGCTGTGGAGGGCCCCGGCGGCCTTGGCCTGTGCCACAGCAGCAGTCAGCTCACCGGCGACCTCCTCGCCGTCGCCGATCACGAAGCAGTCGACAAAGTCCGCCATCGGCTCCGGGTTGAAGGCACAGTGGCCTCCGGCGACCACGAGCGGGCCGACGCGCCGGTCACAGCTGCGCACCGGCAGCCCTGCGAGGTCGATGCAGTTCAAGACGTTCGTGTACGTCAGCTCGGCGGAGAGGTTGAAGGCGAGGACGTCGAACCCCCCCGCGGGCAGGTGCCCTTCAAGGGAGAACAGCGGCAGGCCGTGCTCCCGCATCAGGGCCTCCATGTCGACCCAGGGCGCATAGGCGCGCTCCGCCGCCGCGTCCGGCCGCTCGTTCAGGATCTCGTAGAGGATCTGCAGGCCCTGGTTGGGGAGCCCGATCTCGTAGACATCAGGATAGATGAGCAGCCATGAGACGACATCGGCTGCATGGACAGGCGTCTGGGCGCCATCCTCGCAACCGATGTAGCGGGCCGGCTTGGACACCCTGGCCAGGAGCGGTTCGATGCGCGGCCAAAGGGAAGTCATGGTCCGGTGGGCACTCTAGTGCCGCGACGGCGACCGGGAGGGCGATGCCGTGCCGACATGGGCGGGTCCGATGGGGTGGGCCACGAGGTAGTCCATGACCTTGCGCGCGACCGGAGCGGCTCCCGAGGTCCCATAGCCCCCCTGCTCGATGACGACGGCGACGACGTACTGCGGATCGGTCGTCGGGCCGAAGACGACGAACAGGGCAGTCGGCTCCTGGCCGTGGTGCGCCGTCGTCGTCGCGGTGCCCGTCTTGCCGGCCAGGGGGAACGCCGAGAAGTTGAACCCTTGGAAGGGGTAGTACGCGGTACCCATCGGGCTCTGGACCGCCCCTTCGAAGCCGGCCAGCATCGGGCCGCGCGTGCTCGCCGGCAGGTTGACGTGGCCGGCGACGACCGGAGCGAACGTCTGGACCACTCGGCCGTTGGGCTGGCGGACGCCGGCCGCTATCTGGGGCTGAAAGCGCGTGCCACCGTTGGCGAACGTCGCGTAGGCGTTGGCAAGCTGCAGCGGGGTGATGAGCGTCTCGCCCTGGCCGAAGGCGAGCTCGACGTCGTCGCCGATGTACCAGCCCGCGTTCGGGAACGCCTTCGGTGCTACCTGGTGCTGTGCGAGACGCAGCGCCGGGCTGTCCACCTGGCCCTTGGCCTCGCCGGGCAGGGCAATCCCGCTGACCTCGCCGAGACCGTAGGCGTTTGCCGTGTTCTGGATCGGGGTCTGGCCGTAGGTGCTCGGGGCGATCCCGAAGCGGAAGCCGAGCGTGTAGAAGAAGACGTCGTCGGAGGCCGTGAGCGCGGTGACGATGTTGATCTCACCGAGCGCCTCATGCCCGGCGTTGTGGAAGCTGCACGCCCCGGCGGCCGTGTTGCAGTTGGGGACGGTGAAGACGCCTGTGTCGTTGATGTAGGTATTCGGCGTGACCAGGCCCGAGTCGAGCGCGGCGGTGGCCGTCGCGATCTTGAACGTCGACCCTGGCGTGTACTCACCGGCGATCGCCCGGTTGAGGAGCGGGTGGTGCGCCGACGGGGCCGTGAGCGCGTTGTAGGCCGACGACGAGATCCCGCCGACCCACAACGACGGGTTGTAGGTCGGGAAGGAGGCCATGGCGAGGACCTGCCCGTTCTGGGGGTCGAGGACGACGGCCGCCCCGCCGGGTGCGGCCGGCACCAGGCCGGTCGAGGCGTCGACCGAGTTGCGCAGCGCGCTGATCTCGGATGCCAGCTGCTGCTCCACGTACTTCTGGAGGCTCAAGTCGATGCTGAGCACGACATCGTTTCCGGGCTTCGGCGCCGTCGTGTGCGCCACACCGACCACCTGTCCCACGGCGTTCACCTCGAGCTCCTCGGCCCCGGGGGTGCCGCGCAGCCACTGCTGGTAGGTGGCTTCGACCCCGGACTGTCCGACGACATCGCCGGCCTGGTAGCCCTTGTAGGCCGGCGATGTGAGCTCCTGTTGGGTGATCTGGTCGATGTAGCCGAGGACCTGCGCTGCGGTGTTGCCCTGGGGGTACGTGCGGATCGAGGTCAGCTTGGCCGCGACGCCGGGGAACTCACCGGCGTGCTGGCGGATGTAGATGACGGCCGACAGGGGCGCGTTGATCATGATGGGGACGGGCTCGTAGAGGCTGTAGCGGGAGTCGGCGAGCGTCGCGGAGATCTGCTTTGCGTCGATCCCGAGCAGGGCGGCCAGGCGTCCGACCACCTGCGGGTGACCGTGGGCCCCCAGGCGGCTCAAGGTGATCTCCTCGGCTGTCGTGTTGCCCGCGAGGACCTGCCCGTTGCGGGCGAGGATCTCTCCGCGCAGCGGCTGGGTCACAACCGTGCGGATGCTGTTGCTGAGCACCGCCTTCTTGTAGACGGCCGCGTTCAGGACCTGAAGGTCCCACAAACGCAGGAAGAGCATGGCGAACAGCACGACGAGGACTCCCCCCGTCACCCGCAGGCGCAGCTTCGGTCTGTAGCGGGTCGGGCGCGCGACACCTGCGCCGACCGCCGACTTGACCCCGGCGACGACCCGCGCCGGCTTGGGGGTCCGAAAGCGCGGTGCGCCACCCTTGCGTGCTTGACGGGCCGCGTTCCGCAGGCGGGCACCGCGCCCTGCGGATGCACCACCCGGTGCGCGCAGCGGCCGGAAGATCGTCCTGCGGGGGCTCACCGCGCCGTCCTCACGCTCCGGTCCTCTCCCGGGCGGTGTGCCGCCCATAGCCGCCTGAGCGGGTCCGCAGCGTCGTCGTCTTCGTGCGGACCGTCGCCGCGGCGGGCGTGCCGCTCCGATCGACCGGCGAAGGCGGGGCGGGATGCCCGTAGGCCCATGCGGTCACGCGTATTGCCGGCACGGCGAGTGCGCCGTTGACCGCGGCGACGACGACCACGACCAGAGCGAGGTGGACGTGCCCGGCGAGGGGCTGGTCGAGAAGCGATCCAATCCCTCCAAACGCCAGCTCCGCGACAGCGCTGGCGACGAGGGCGACAGACGGCGGCACCCACCAGGCAGAAGTCAGGCCGCTGCTCCGCAGGGAGCCGACCCCATAGCCGACCAGGGTGAAGACGAGCGCCGACAGCCCGAACGGCGTCGGGAGGACGGCGTCGGCGAGCAGTCCGACGACAAAGCCGGCGACCGCCCCCCGCTCGGCGCCGGCGACGAAACCGCAGGCGATCACGAACAGCACCATGACATCCGGGTGCGCGCCGCGCACCCGGATGCCGTCGAGGACGGTCTCTTGTAGCGTCAGCGCCGTCACTGCGACCAAGACGAGGCGGACGGGCTTCACTGCCGCCCCGCCTCCCCGCAGCAGTCGCATGGGCGACCGGGCTGTGCGCGGCCTCGTCTCACGGGGTGGGTTCCCAGACGAGCACGGTGACGTACTGCAGTTGCGACATGTCAACGGAGGGGCGCACCGTCACGGACTCCTGGAGCGATCCGGGACTGTTGTGTGCCGAGGAGACCGTACCGACCGGAAGGTCGGGAGGGAAGAGCGCCCCCTGCAGCCCACTGGTCACGACAGGGCTCCCCCGCCGCAGCTTCGTGCCCGGCTGGATGTACTGGAGCCGGAGCGGCTGCCCGTTCCCCTCACCCGTCGCAAGTGCCGTGACCCCCGACGATCCCTTGCCGACGTCGACCGCGACCTCGGATCGCGGGTCGGTGACGACGAGGACGGTCGACCGGGTCGAGGTTGCCTGGATCACCCGACCGAGCAGTCCCGCCGACGAGATCACCGGCTCCCCGACGTCGACCCCGGAGCTCGTCCCCTTGTCCAGCTCCACCGTCAGCTCGAAGTTGGACGGCCCGACGTCGATCACCTCGGCCGGGATCTCCGGGAGCGAGCCAACCCAGGGGAGTTGCGCCGCCTTCAGGATCTGCTGGACCTTCTTCTGAGCCGCGGCAACCTCGGACGCTTTGCGGCGAAGGGCTCCGTTCTCCTCACGTAGCTTGGCGTTCTCCTGGACGACGCTCCCATAGTGGAATGCACCGGCGACGAAGTTTCCAAACGGGTGGAGGATGGCGTCGACGCCCGACTGGATCGGAGAGAAGACGTCGTGCACGAGCGAACGCACGCCGCCGCTGACACCGTGCAGATCCCCCCTGTAGTCAAGCGTGACGATCGTGACGGAGAGGAGAACCAGGACGAGAAGCGTAAAACGCGGACGGCGCGATCGGCGCTTGGTGGCCACCGGCTGTCGCCCGTGCCGCGTCAGGTGACCGGTGCCATCAGGGCACGATCAGCGCGGATTCGCCGAGATCAGCACCTGCTTCAGCGCGTCGAACTCCTCGAGGCACTGGCCACTGCCGATCGCGACGCAGTTCAGCGGGTCGCGGGCGACGATGATCGGCATACCGGTCTCGGCCTGGAGTCGTGCATCGAGCCCGTGCAGCAGCGCCCCTCCACCCGTCAGCACGATCCCTTGTTCCATGATGTCGGCGGCAAGCTCGGGCGGCGTCTTGTCCAGCGTGATCTTCACGGCGTCGACGATGGCGTTCACGGGCTCTTCCACCGCCTTGCGGATCTCGTCGGTCGTCGTCACGACGGTCTTGGGGAGGCCCGTGATCAGGTCACGACCGCGGATCTCGGCGTGAAGCTCCTCCTCGAGGGGCCACGCCGATCCCAGTGCGATCTTGATCTCTTCGGCCGTTCTCTCCCCCAGCGCGAGGCTGTACTCCTTCTTGATGAATGTGATGATCGCATCGTCCAGCTCGTCGCCCCCGATCCGGACGGACTGGCTCGTCACGATCCCGCCGAGGGAGATGACTGCAACCTCGGTCGTCCCGCCCCCGATGTCGACCACCATGTTGCCGGTCGGCTCGTGGATGGGAAGGCCGGCACCGATGGCCGCCGCCATGGGCTCTTCGATGATGTACGCAGGCTTGCGTGCCCCTGCGAACTCCGCAGCCTCCTGCACTGCACGCTGCTCGACGCCGGTGATGCCGGAGGGAACGCAGATCACCATGCGCGGCTTGGCGAACCGGCGCTGGTGGACCCGGTGGATGAAGTAGCGGAGCATCTTCTCGCAGATCTCGAAGTCGGCGATGACGCCGTCCTTCAGGGGTCGGATCGCCTGGATATAGCCCGGCGTCCGGCCGATCATCCGCTTGGCTTCGACGCCGACGGCCAAGGGCCGGCCCGTTCTCGTGTCGACGGCAACGACCGAGGGCTCGTTGAGGATGATGCCCCGGCCGCGCACGTAGACCAGCGTGTTCGCCGTCCCAAGGTCGACGGCCATGTCGCGGCCGAATAGCGAGAAATGCGAATCGGGCACGGCCATCGTTCCTAGGCTCCCCTCTCAAGGTCTATCAAGGCGGTCTGCGGCTGAACGCGGTGTCGAAGCGTCGGCCCTCTGCTCTGCCGCAGGCTCCCGCGGCCGCCTCTCCACGGCATCCGCCACGGCATCCGGCAATGGGCTGACGCCCAGCGTAGGGGACAAGAGCGCTGCGCGACAAGGGCGGCTCCGGGAAAACCTCAGAATTTCCCAGGTCGGCAGGCCCCCCCCGGGCACACAGGCTCTCCCGGGAGGCTCTCCCGGGAGGCTCTCCCGGGCGCCGGGTGCCCCTGGCGTCAGGATGGCACGAAGGGCTTCAGGAGGACAGGTCCGGGAAGAAGAGTGCGATCTCCCGGTGGGCGGATTCGGCCGAGTCGGAGCCGTGAACCAGGTTCTCCGTGAGGTTGACGGCCAAGTCCCCACGGATGGTCCCGGGGGCCGCGGCGAGCGGGTTGGTCGCCCCCATCATGCCCCGCACCACCTTCCACGTGTCAGCCGGTCCCTCGACCACGGCGACGATGGCCGGCGAGCGCGTGATGAAGGCGACAAGGTCCGCAAAGAAGGGCTTGTCACGATGCTCCGCGTAGTGCGTCTCTGCGAGGCCGGCATCGATCGAGCGCAGGTCGGCGGCCGCGAGGCGCAGACCCTTGCGCTCGATCCGGCCGATGATCTCCCCCGCCAGGCCGCGCTCGACAGCATCTGGCTTCACGATGACGAGAGTCCTGTCCATAAGAGACGTCGACATTACCCCAAGGAGCGCGCGAAAAGGGATTCCCTCGCCTGGGCGACGACGTAGAGAGAGCCGCTCACAAAGACGGCACCGTCGACCCCCGCCTGAGCGACGGCGTGGGCCACGGCCTCGGAGGGATCTTCGACGACCGTGGCCGTCAAGCCTCGCCGCCGGGCGGCCGCGGCGACAGCCGCAGCCGGCATGGCGCGGGGCGAATCGGGGGTGCACGCGACGACGCCGGCGACGAGGTCCTCGCCGAACCCGGCCAAAATCGCGTCCGGCTCCCTTCCGGTCAGCATGCCGACGACCGCAACCACCCGACGCTCGCGCCCGGCGACGCCAAGGGAGAAGTCTTCAGCCAGGGAGGCGACTGCCGCGGCGAACCCGGCGACATTGTGCGCACCGTCGAGGATGCACAAGGGCCGGCGCCCGACGATCTCCATGCGACCGGGGACGGTCACCCCGGCAAGGGCCTCCTCGACGACGTCCTGCGCAATGGCACGCCCGAAGAACGCTTCCGCCGCGGCAATGGCGCATGCGGCGTTGTCGCCCTGGTGACGGCCGTGGAGCGGGAGGAAGATCCCCTCATAGCTGGCTTGGGGGGTGAAGATGTCGACAAGTCGGCCGCCGTGGGCGACGTGGGCGGCGCTGCACCCGAAGTCACGCCCGCGCTCCATGCTCCCCGAGGGCTCAGCCGCCCGGAAGATCACCGCAAGGTCCGGGTCCACCTCCCCGAGGACGAGCATGCTGGAGGCCGAGATGATCCCGGCCTTCTCGCGGGCGATGTCGGCACGGGTCGGCCCGAGAACCTCGACGTGGTCTAGCTCGACGTTCGTGACGACGGCGACCTGGGCATCGGCGACGTTCGTGGCATCCCAACGGCCGCCCATGCCGACTTCGACCACCGCGGCCGACACCGCACGATCGGCAAACCAGCGATACGCGGCGGCTGTGAGGATCTCGAACCAGGTCGGGCGGTCTTCCAGCATGTCCGTGAGGTCCCGGATTGCCTCCAGGATCTCGACGAGCTCTTCGTCATCGATGGGTTCGCCATCGTAGGAGATACGTTCGTTGACGGCGCCGAGGTGCGGGCTCGCATACGTGCCGACGCTGAGACCTTGAGCCATGAACAGCGCCGTGAGGATGCGCGCCGTCGACCCCTTCCCATTCGTTCCCGTGATCAGGACGACGGGACAGGCGTTCTGCGGGTCGCCCATGAGCCCGACGAGGGCCCGGATGCGCTCCAGATTGGGTTCGCCGAAACGATCCGCATCCGCGGCTTCCCTGTTCACGTGGCTGTCAAGCCACGCCATGACCTCGGCCCTGCGCGGTGCAAGGTCGTCGTCGTGCACGCCGCTGCGCTCCCCACCGGCCCCCCCGGGGCCGCGCTGTGACGCCAACCGATCTGCAGGGATCAGGATGCCGCCCGTTTGGGGCGTGTGCTCTTCGGGGTCTCGGCGGGAACGAGGGTCGGGTGGACCCGGTCCAGGACGACAGAACGGTCGACGACGCACTTGCCGACGTCGCTGCGCCCAGGGATGTCGTACATCGGATCGAGCAGGATCTCCTCGAGGATGGCGCGCAGCCCCCTGGCTCCCGTGCCCCGGCGCAGCGCCTGCTCGGCGACCGCCTCGAGGGCGTCGTCGGTCATTTCGAGCTCGACACCGTCGAGCTCGAACACCCGCCGGTACTGGCGAACCAGCGCGTTCTTCGGCTCGACAAGGATCCGGACAAGGGCTTCCTTGTCGAGGCTCGACACAGCGCCGATGACGGGGAGCCGCCCGATGAACTCGGGGATGAGGCCGAACTTCAAGAGGTCCTCAGGGAGGACCTGGCTGAGAAGCATGCCCTCGTTGTGCTCTTTCTTGCGGCGGGTCTCCGACCGGAACCCGATGCCCGTGCGCCCGACGCGCGACTCGATGATCGTGTCCAGGCCGGCGAAGGCGCCCCCGCAGATGAACAGGACATTGGTCGTGTCGATCTGGATGAACTCCTGATGGGGGTGCTTGCGGCCACCTTGGGGAGGGACCGAGGCGGTCGTTCCCTCCAGGATCTTGAGGAGCGCTTGCTGGACACCTTCCCCTGAGACGTCACGGGTGATCGATGGGTTCTCGCTCTTGCGGGCGATCTTGTCGATCTCGTCGATGTAGATGATCCCGGTCTCGGCCCGCTTGACGTCGTAGTCGGCGGCCTGGATCAGCTTGAGGAGGATGTTCTCGACGTCTTCGCCAACGTAACCCGCTTCGGTCAATGCCGTCGCGTCGGCGATGGCAAAGGGGACGTTCAGCATGCGCGCGAGCGTCTGCGCGAGCAGCGTCTTGCCGCAACCGGTCGGGCCGAGCAGCAGGATGTTGGACTTGGCCAGCTCGACTTCGCCCTCGTGGGGAACGCCGGCCTGGACTCGCTTGTAGTGGTTGTAGACCGCGACGGACAGGATCTTCTTGGCGTGGTCTTGGCCGACGACGTAGTCGTTGAGGAACTCGAAGATCTCGCGCGGCTTCGGCAGGTCCTCGAAGCGGAGGTCACTCGACTCGGAGAGCTCCTCTTCGATGATGTCGTTGCACAGCTCGATGCACTCGTCGCAGATGTAGACACCCGGTCCGGCGATCAGCTTCTTGACCTGTTTCTGGGACTTGCCGCAGAAGCTGCATTTGACGAGGTCCCCCCCGTCGCCAAACTTGGCCACCCCGTCCTCCTTGCCGTCAGGCCGCGCCGGCCGCGGACAATGTCTGCGACGCCTCGCCCGGCGTCATCACCTCGTCGATCACCCCATATCCAACGGCCTCTTCGGCGCTCATGACGAAGTCGCGATCTGTGTCGCTCTGGATCTTGTCGAAGGACTGGCCGGTGTCGGAAGCGAGCATCTCATTGAGCATGTCCCGCATACGCAGGATCTCCTTGGCCTGGATCTCAATATCCGTTGCCTGCCCGGCAACACCACCCCAGGGCTGGTGGAGAAGGATCCGGGCGTGGGGAAGGGCAAAGCGCTTGCCCTTGGTCCCCGCCGCGAGAAGGACGGCTGCAGCCGAGGCGGCCTGGCCGAAGCACAGAGTCGAGACATCGGGCTTGATGTGCTTGAGAGTGTCGTAGATCGCGAACAGCGCGGTGATGTCGCCACCGGGCGAGTTGATGTAGATGCTGATGTCCTTGTCCGGATCCTCGTACTCGAGGAAGAGGAGCTGGGCACAGATGAGGTTGGCGATGGCGTCGTCGATCGGGGTGCCGACGAAGATGATGCGCTCTTTGAGGAGTCGGGAGTACAGGTCATAGGCGCGCTCGCCGCGCGTGTTGGCCTCGATGACCGTCGGGACAAGGTAGTTGTACGGGCCGTTCATCTCACGCCTCCATCACGTGATCGCCTCGGTCCCGATCGCGTCGCCAACGTCGCCCTCCTCGTGTGCGCTCCCATCGGCGTTCGGGCCGGGCGCAGCCATCAACTCCCGATCCACGGTGTTGCCGTCCTCATCGACGACGCCAACGTGGTCCACGAGCCAAGCCAGGGCCCTGTCCTTTGCCAAATCCGAGCGTACCGCGCCGAGACCCCCATCATGCTCGAGGCGGCGGAACATCTCCTCGGGGCTCGGCTGCTGACGGCCGTGGTCGTGGTCGTGGTCGTGACGGCCTTCTTCGCCACCCTGCTCGTCACGGGCGATCTCGAAGTCACGCTGCGCTTGGCCAAGCCAGCCGCGCACGTCGTCGTCGGTCACCTCCACGCCGATGGCATCGGCGAGCGAGCGCAGCGCCAGATCCGCCTTGACCGCCTCTGTGGCCCCCGCGCGCATGTCTGCGTCGAAGGCGTCGATCTCGCGACCGGTCAATTGGAGGTAGGCGTCCAAGGTGATCCGCTGAGACTCCAGCTGGCGTCCGAGGAGCCTGTAGCGACGCTGTGCCTCGTCGCTCACGAGCACGTCGGGAACGTCTTCGACGACGAGAGCGACGAGAGCCGACAGGGCGCCGCTGCGCAGCGCGTTTCGCGTTCGGGCGACCGCCGCCTCGGCGAGGCGCCGGCGGACGTCGGTGCGCAGCTCGTCGACGGTCGACAGCTCACTTGCTTCGGCGACCCATGCGTCGGTCAGCTCTGGCAGCTTCTTCTCACGCACTTTCTTGACGAGGACACGGAATGCCACCTCGACGTCGCCGGCGGGAGTTGCGATGTCTTGCCCGGCATCCTCAGTCCTTTCCGGCAAGACCCCGGGAAGCGCCGCGGGCACCGGCGCATCGAAGGCCAAGATGTCTCCCGGCTTGGCCCCGGAAAGCGCCTTGTCGAGCTCGCCAACGATGTGGCCCGAGCCGACTTCGTAGACCAGGTCGTCGACCCCCAGGGCATCGACGGTCTTCTCCCCGCTCTTCGCGGAGATGTCGATGGTGACATGATCCCCGTCAACGGCGGGCCGACCCACGTCGACGAGCTCGCCAAACTGCTCGCGCAGTCGGTCGATCTGGGCATCGACGTCGGCGGCGGGCACGACGGGCGAGGGAACCGTTACGACAAGGCCTTCGTAGCCGGGAATCGCCACGGCGGGCCGGACCTCGACGACGGCGTCGAAGCTCAGCGGTCCAGCGTCCTCCCCGGCGGTGATATCGAGTTCCGGAGCTGCGATGGGATCGATCTCCGTCTCGCGGACGGCTTCGGCGTACAGGTCCGGGAGGAGGTCCCGGATTGCCTGGCGTCGCACCGACCCTGCTCCGCCGAGGCGGGCTTCGAGAACGCGGCGCGGAACCTTGCCCGGACGGAACCCCGGGACACGCACCTCGCGCCCGAGCCGGCGCAGGGTTTCCTGGACTGCCCCGTCGATGTCCGCCTCGTCGACGTCGACCGTGACACGGACGCGGTTCGCCTCCAGGGGCACGGTGGTCGCACGCATAAGGTCGGCCAGTCTACCGAACGGGTCAGATCATGAATGCCATGCTCTGGACGATCGCCCCGGCGAGGTCTCGGTCCCCTTCGACCTCAACGGGTTCTTGGCGCGGATCGCCCCTCCCGCACCCCAGCCTGAGGAAGGTCTCGGTGTCCATGCGCAGCCGCACCGCCGGGCCCCGCATCCCGCTGGTGTCGTCGACCATCGCGCCCCGGCCATCCAGCACCTCGACCGTCGCGACACGGGGGGGCGCGGTGCCACCCCTGGTGACCTCCCACGTCACGATGGTGCCATCGGCCGGAGCCACCTTCTTGCCGAGCACGAAGGGCAGGGCCTGGACGACTCGCCCGACGGCGAAGTCGCCAAGCGGCCCGTCGAGGTGGCCTGCGATGCCGACGGCCCGGCGGATGTCCAGTTCGTGGGTGTAGCAGTCGAAGACCCGGATGGCCATGAAGTCCCTGTAGGGGACTTGGCCGATCGGGCTCCATCCGATCTGCGCCCAAGAGGACTCCGCCAGGCCGCCCAGGATGGCCAGGCGGCGCCCGGTGACGTCGACGAACTCGTCGAGCACGTCCGCTCCCGGCGTGCCCCGGCGGGCGGTCACCCACGCCTCATTGACCTCCCCGATCGGGTTGTGCACGTGGGGCGGCATGGGATCGGGCGCCGGAGGCGGCGTCTCGCCGAGGAGGATGCGTTCGGTGCCGACCATGTGGGAGACGTTGTCTTTGACCGACCACCCCGGGCAGTCCGTCGCAAGCTCCCACTGGCGCTCCGAGAACGGCCTGCACAGGTCCGCAAGCGACTCCCACACCTCACGGAGGAGCCCGAGAACCGGTTCACGCTCCACCCCGGCGTCCTCCTGCAAGCCCGGCTCCCCCTCGGCGTCTTGCTCGGCCACGCCGCCAGGCTACAGGGCCTGCAGTCCACGGACCCACCGGTATCCCCCACCCTGCGCCGCTGTCTGAGTACGGTCATAGATCGCCCAGCAAGGAGGTCAACGTGGCGTCGTACGAGGGTTACTGCGTGAAGTGCCGTGAGAAGAGGCAGTTCGAAGGGAACGAAGTTGAGCTTGCGAACGGTCGGCGTGCCGCCCAGGGCTCTTGCCCAGTCTGCGGGACCAAGATGAACCGCATCCTGGGCAAGAAGGGCTGACACCCGCGCCACGGTGACCGTCGCCCCGATCGCGACGGCCCCGGAGTGGTTTCGCAAGGCGCTGCAAGCGCCGTTCGAGGATCTGTCAGTCATCGTCGACGGAGCCGAGATCCACTTTCTCGCGTGGGGAGCCCGGGGTCGGCGCGGCCTCGTGTTCGTCCACGGCGGCGGGGCCCACGCACACTGGTGGACCCACATCGCGGCCCAGTTCGCGGGCGAGTTCCGCGTCCTCGCCATCGACCTGTCCGGGCATGGCGACAGCGAGCATCGGGAGCGCTACGACTTCCGCCAGTGGACCAACGAGGTCATGGCTGTGGCCGAAGCCGGCGGGATTGGCGGGGATCCCGTGGTCGTCGGCCACAGCATGGGGGGTTTCGTGACGATCGCGACCGCCTCTTTGCACGGGGACCGTCTGGCCGGTGTCGTCGTGTGCGACTCACCGGTCACCCGACCGGACCCCGAGGTCGGCTCCTTTCGCATCAAGGAGGCGTTCGGCCACCCCCGTACCTACGCGTCCGTCGAGGAGGCCTTGGCGCGCTTTCGCACGGTGCCGCCGCAAGAGCACTACCTCGACTACGTCGTCGACCACGTCGGCCGCCGCTCCCTACGGGCCTGCGACGGGGGGTTCCGCTGGAAGTTCGACCGGCGCGTCTTCGAGCAGTTCAGCGACGAGATGCGGGGTGTCGCTCTCCCCTACCTGTCAACTGTGACGTGCCGCCTCGCCCTGCTCCGCTCTGAGCTCGGGCTCGTCACGCCCGAGATCGCTCGCTGGATGTACGACGCCATGGGCAAGGTGAGCCCGATCGTCGAGCTGCCCCAAGCAGGCCACCACGCCATGCTCGACCAGCCGCTCGTCCTCTTGACGGCGATCCGAACCCTGCTCGCCGACTGGGAGCACTCCGAGCCTCTCTTCACTCCTCGCGACGAGACGTCGGGGACGTAACCTACGATTTGACCTGCGGAGCCGGTGTCCAGCCGTGCTGACCGCTCGTCACCGGGGAGTAGCGCAGCTCGGCAGCGCACCTGCTTTGGGAGCAGGAGGTCGCGGGTTCAAATCCCGCCTCCCCGACCCGCAAGGTTCCGATGGCCCAGGATCCGGTGCGACGTGCATCGCCCCCTTGGCCATTCACGGCTTCGGTTGAGACCGATCCTGTCCCCCCTCGGATCGCCCGCACAAGCGCCATGTGGTGGCACAACTGGCGCCGTCGACGTCAACGACCAGACATCTCGCGACGCTCTCGACCGGGACCCCCTTGCCGAAGACAGTTGGCTGGCAGGGGCAACAACGGCACGCACCCGCGATCAAGGCGTGTCAACGAAGACGGACGCATGCCGGACGACGTTCGTGCGGCGGTCCAGATAGCACACCATCACCGCGGGGCCATGCTCGGTCACGCACGACGCGCTGACCGCATCCCCGGAAGCGATCACCTTGGTCAGCTCCTTTGGCGCGAGGCCGTCGAGGAGCTCGAGCGCTTCTGGGTCGCTGCCGTGCGCGGCCGCGACGAGATCGGCGACAGCTCCCTTGCCTACCCTGCCCACGCCCTTGGCGGCGCGCCCGAATTCAATGGCTGCACCGATGCCCAGCATGCGGACGAGGCGCGATCCCTGACGGAGGAAATCGCCAAGGCGGCTCGGGTCGGGCCGCGCAAGCTGGCGAAGCGCCGGAAGGATCTCCCAGTGGGCTGCAAGGCGCTGGATCCGCAAGCATCCGTCCTCTTCGCAGAGCTCGTAGACGAGGTGGGCGGGTGTGCGGACTTCGGTTCCGCTCCTCGTGCGCGTCCGTATGTCGGCATCGCGAACAACGGTGAGTCCGCGCACAAAGTCATGGTCGACAGAGAAGGCGACGTCGTTCGGGGCGATGAAGGTGTCCCAAAATCGCTCCAGGGGCCCATTGCCCCGGTAGCCGGTCCTGCGGTCGAAGAGGCCGCCGGCAACGGGGCGTGAACCCACGGGGTCTTCGACGACGTAGCGCTTGGCGAACAGCCCGATCCAGGTCTCCTTGTCGTGCGCCGCGACCGCTGCCGGTGAGCGACGCACGAAAGAGAGCACCTCATCTCTTTTCCGGGCGCCGGTCTGCGTCACTGTCGCCGCCGATCGAGCCAGCCCGAGGAGACGAAGAACGCCATGAGATCGCGCATTGACTCGTCGGCGGGACGCGCCGCATAACCGAGCTCGTCGCGCGCCTTTGCCCCGTCGACTCGTGGAGCGCATTCGATGGCGGCCAGTGATCCTCGGGAGATGATGTCAGACCTGAAGCGCCTGCCGACCGGCTCGATCACGGGCAGCGCGGCCTTCACGACTCCCAGCGGAAGCGTGACACGCGGCCCGCGCCTGCCGACGAAACCCGCGGCCCGACGGAAGAACTCGCGATTGGTAAGGAAGTGGCCATTGAGAAGGTAGTTCTCGCCCTTGCGACCACGATCCGCCGCGGCGACAAGGCCGGATGCGACATCCCGGACGTCCACCCAGTCGAACCCGCCTTCGATGTTGACCGGAAACCGGCCTCGCGCGACTTGGCGCAGGACAGCGTTGCCACGTGACAGACCGTGGTCGACGGGTCCGTAGATGCCTGTCGGGTTGCAGATGACGGCGTCCAGGCCGTTGGCGATCACGGTGTGGAGCTCTTGCTCCCCCGCCCACTTCGACCTGTCGTACACCGGAATCGACGGGTCGACCGAGCGCTCCGTGGACTCGTCGATCCTGCCTCCACACCCGTACTGGTCGAACGAATGGACGGAGCTGCAGTGCACGAATCGCCGGACGCCAGCGTCCAAGGCCGCTTCGGCAGCTATGCGGACTCCGTTCGTGTTGACGGTCCACGCCTCTTCGTCGTGCGGAGCGAGGGTGATCTTGCCGGCCAGGTGGAAGACGACATCGCTCCCTTCGATGGCCGCACGCACTCCCTGCCGGTCGAGGACGTCGGCCTGGCGCCAGACCACGGCCTCGCCGGCGACATCGGATCGCACCCTGTCGACGGCCACGACGTCGTGGCCGTCGTCGGCGAGGCGTTGGAGCAGGTTGATGCCGACGTACCCGCCGGCACCCGTGACAGCAGCCCGCATCTCCCCTCCTGTTCGCAAGAGCCCGCACCGCAGTGTGTTTGCCACCCTCAGGTGGCGGGGTACGCCCCTCGGGACCTCGCAGCAACGATAGGCACACGGTCCTGTCCTCTGCCCGGAGGACGACGCCCGCGAGACCCGCGACAATCACCTCCGGACGAACAGGCGACTCCCCCGTCTAGTGTCCCGTGCGATGGAATGCACCGGCTCACGCGAACGCCGATCGCCGCGTCGTCTCCTCCGGCCTCGCAACGCAGCCCTGGCCCTCGTCACCGTGATCGTGGCCGCATTCGCCTACGTCGCATTGGCCTTCGTCTTGCGCGGCCAGCCCGGGGCGAAGAGTCTGAATTCGGCGGTCAGATCGTTCCAGAGTCGAACGTCCACAACGCTGCAGACGGGCCAGGTCCGCTACAAGCCCCCGAAGGCCGGCGTGTACACGTTGAAGGGGCACGGCGGTGAGAAGATCTCGTTCCCCCCGGCGTCCCAGAACGACAGCGCCGTGATGCCCATGTCGGTGACATACGCCGCAAGTGGCTGTTGGCTCTGGCGCATCGACTACAACGTCGCCCACTGGGAAGAGTACGAATTCTGCCCGCGAACAGAGGAGCTGAAGCTGGCGCGGATCCGGAACTTCCAGTCGTGGGACTTCGGCGTCGCATCGGTCAAGAACTTGACCACTGTTGCATGCGCCCATGCGGTGACCGTGCTGCCGGCAGACCTTTCCAAGGGCAATGTGATCTCGTGGACGTGCCCTGGGTCCAGCACCGCTATCCACGGCGCGAGCTCGGAGAAGACTGTGGCGCGAATCGTCGGGACCACGACTGTGCGCATCGGAGGCGTCTCGGTCCGCGCCATCCGTGATCACCAGGTGACGACGCTGCGCGGTGCACAACGCGGCACCGACGTCGAGGACTGGTGGTTCGATGGCACGAGTGGCCTTCCCCTGCGCGAGACCCGCCAGCTAACGATCACCACGAGCTCGCCTGTCGGCGACATCCGCTACACCGAAAAGGGCTCGTGGCAAGTGGCCTCCCTCTCCCCGCGCACCTGATCCCCCTGCGGGGACCCCGGGAACACAGGGGGCCGGACGCTGGCGGGTATCGTGTCCCCGTCGCGGATGTAGCTCAGTGGTAGAGCCCCAGCCTTCCAAGCTGGTGACGCGGGTTCGATCCCCGTCATCCGCTCTCGGCATCTAGGCTCATCAGATTCTGACGGGTAGCTGATGCTCACAGGACGACCTGCGTCACATCCAAGCGCGCAAGGTGCCCAAGCTCGTCGTCGGCGGCCTGTTGAAGCACGAGATCGCAAGCCTTTTTCGCTCAGCGCGGCGGCTGTGACGCGCCACCGGGCAAACATCTTCGCCGAGACTGGCCCCTCGACCTGGGCCGCAGCAGCAGCCCGCGCCTTCCGCAGCGGGGTGCTCTATCGATCGACGGCGTCTTGGTTCCTCATGAGCTCGTCGACCTAATTGTGAGGGAGGACGTGTAACCACCTGCCCGTCAATCCGTCAAGACCTCCGGAGGATTCACCCTCCGGAGGTCTAGGGAGGTGGGAGCGTGAGGGTGAACAGGCGTGAGGCGTGGGCGAGGGTGCTTCGCGCGGGTGCGGGCGTCGTAGCGGTCCCGCTCGCGGCCGGCTCGCTTGTCTCGGCCCCTGCCGTGGGCCCGCCGGGCGCCTTGCCCGCAGTGGTGGCACCCGCTGTGGCCCAACCGCCCGCGCTCCCGCCCGGGCGGGCGCCCCGGGTGACGAGTGCGGGCGAACCCTACTTCCCGGTCGCGCCGCAGCGCGTCGTCGACACTCGCTGTGCGGCCTCTCCCGCGCCGTCCTTCTGTGCGGCAGAGAAGCTCCCGGTGGCAAATGCCGGGCTCACCACCCTTTCGGCGTCCGCCCTGATGGCGTGGTCGTCTCCCGACACCCTGGCACTGGGCGACGATCTCAGTTCGATGTCGTGCCCGTCGGCGAGGTTCTGCATGGCGATGTATTTCGATAATGAGGTCTTCACATGGAACGGCTCGACGTGGTCGAGCGCGATCAGCGTGAACGATCCAAACGGCCAAGGTCTCGTCGCGGTCGGCTGCACGTCTTCTACGTCGTGTGTGACTGTCGACAACAAAGGCGACACCCTCACCTGGAACGGCTCGACCTGGTCGGTTCCGCAATCGATCGATCCCAACGGCGATGGCTTCGCGGACCTTTCGTGCCCGGCGCCGGACGACTGCGTGGCGCTCGACAAAGACGGCAACGTCCTCACCTGGAACGGCTCGACGTGGACGGCGCCGAAGTCGGTCGACACCGCGGGCTTGGCTATTTCCATCTCGTGCCCGTCTACGGCGTTTTGCATGATGAGCGACGCGGGAGGCCACGTCGCCTCGTGGAACGGCTCGACGTGGACGGCGCCGGTGCTCGTCGATCCCAATGCCGGAACGCTCTACGCATCCTGCGCTTCCGCCTCGTTCTGCGCGGCGGTCGATGACTACGGCAGGGCCCTCACTTGGAATGGCGCCAAGTGGTCGTCGCCACAGGCGATCGATCCCCAGACCGGCTTCGACGATGTCTCGTGCCCATCTGCGGCCTTCTGCGTTGCGGGGGACGGACTGAGCCGTACGGCCACCTGGAACGGCTCGACGTGGTCGTCGCCGAAGGCGATCGATCCAAACTCCGGTGGGATCGACTCCGTCTCCTGCCCGAGCTCGGCGTTCTGCGCGGCGGGCGACTTCACGGGCCACGCGCTCGTCCTGCACGCCGCCCAGATGCACACCACGATCACGGCCCAGGTGAGCGGATTCGACGGGGTGCTTTCCGGTGAGCTCGACGCGGTGCTCGACGTGACGGCAGTGCAACCCAGCGCACCCGGCTACCTCACGGTCTACCCTGCCGGTGCCAGCAAGCCTGCAGCGTCTGATGTCAACTTCCCGGCCGGCGATACCGTCGCCAACCTCGTCGAGGTGGCGTTGTCGGCAAGCGGGCGGATCGATGTCACCGACGGAGCGGCGTCGGGCACCGTCAACGTGCTCGTCGATCTCGAGGGCTATGTCGCGCCTGGCACGTCGGGCGCGCCGGGCGACGCGTTCACGCCAACGGCACCGCAGCGCATCGCCGACACGCGCTGCTTCAACCCGTCCTTCACGGCGGCCGACACGACTTACTGCGCCGCGGTGCCGAACGCCGTCGTGCCGGCCGGCCAGGTCCCGGCCAAGACGTCGGTCACGATCACCGTGCCGGCGGGCCTCTCCGGTGCGGTCGCCGTCGTCGCCAACCTCACCGTCGCCGACGCGACGGCGCCGGGTTACCTCACCGTCTATCCGGCTGGGTCGAGCCCGCCCGACGTGTCGAACCTCAACTTCAGTGCAGGTGCGGCAATCGCCAACCGCTTCGAGGTGCCGCTCTCGTCCGGGGCGTTCTCGGTCTACAACGGTTCGGCCGCGCCGGTCGACGTCATCGTCGACGTCAACGGCACCTACACGAGCGGGACCGGGTCGGCGTACTCCGGCGTGACGCCGGAGCGCATCGTCGACACACGCTGCGGAGCCCAGCCGCCACCGCCGTTCTGCGCGGGCGAGAACCTCCCGGCAGCCAACGCTGCTCTCGTCACCGTCGGGCCCGGGAAGACGATCACAGTCCAGGTGAGCGGGGCCGCGGGTTTCCCCGCGGGGGCGACCGCCATCGTCGCCAACCTGACCGCCGTCGCAGCGAGCCGCACGGGGTACCTCACCGTCTACCCGGACGGCACGAGCCGCCCGGTCGTCTCGGACGTCAACTTCCGGTCCGGTGTGCCCGCCGTGGCAAACATGACCGTCGCCGACCTCGGCCCGGACGACGCGTTGAAGGTCTACAACGGGTCCTCGGGCAGCATCGACGTCCTTGTCGACGTCGCAGGGTTCTACTCCGGGTGACGGCGGCCGACAACGGCTGCACGACGCACGACCCCCGGGCGGCGCGCCAAGGTTGCAACCCCACTTCGAACGCGCATCCAAGTCGTCTCGCATGCGTCGGCTCCGATAGGAATACGGAGCTCCCCGTCGCGTGCGGCCGCAGGAGCCCATCGGATGATTCGCCCGGGCGATCACTGCCCGCAATCTGGGCCATAGGCTCGTCCGATGATCTCCGAGCTATTTGATGCCGACGCCTGGCAGGCAGTGCCGGGCTTCGCCTTCACCGACATCACCTACCACCGGGCCGTCGACCAAGGCACGGTTCGGATTGCCTTCGACCGGCCCGAGGTGCGTAACGCCTTCCGGCCCCATACGGTCGATGAGCTCTGCAGTGCCCTCGACCATGCCCGGCAGTGGCCGGATGTTGGCTGCGTGCTCCTCACCGGGAACGGCCCGTCCCCCGGCGACGGCGGATGGGCTTTCTGCTCAGGCGGGGACCAGCGCATCCGCAGCGGCGACGGCTACCGCTACGAAGGGAGCGATCCAGATGCGCCGCCGGTGGGGCGCCTCCACATCCTGGAGGCGCAGCGCTTGATCCGCTTCATGCCAAAAGTGGTCATCTGCGTCGTGCCCGGTTGGGCGGCCGGTGGCGGTCACAGCCTCCACGTCGTCTGCGACCTCACCATTGCGAGTGCGGAGCACGCCCGTTTCAAGCAGACCGACGCCGACGTCGCCAGCTTCGACGGCGGATTCGGCTCTGCCTACCTCGCCCGCCAGGTCGGCCAGAAGTTCGCCCGGGAGATCTTCTTTCTCGGCCGCACCTACACCGCTGACGAGGCGTTCCGGCTGGGCGCGGTCAACGCCGTCGTTCCCCACGCCGATCTCGAGCGCGTCGCCCTCGCATGGGCCCAAGAGGTCAATTCCAAGAGCCCGACGGCGCAGCGCATGCTCAAGTACGCCTTCAACCTGATCGACGACGGGCTTGTCGGCCAACAGCTGTTCGCCGGCGAAGCCACACGACTGGCGTATGGAAGCCCCGAGGCGAAGGAAGGCCGGGACGCCTTCCTGGAAAAGCGCGCCCCGGACTGGACGCCGTACCCGTGGCACTATTGAGCGCGGCTCAACTGGTCCGCACCTCGTATACGTATACGGTGGCGGAGCGCTCTCCGACGGGTCGCCGCCACGACGTTCGGTCGCTTCGGAGCTGCGGCGGCCGCGAGGCACGCGCCACCTGACCCGTTCCCGCCCCGTGTGGCGTTGGGCGTGTCACGGTTCGAACACGATCTTGCCAAAGAGATCGCCACGTTCCATCGCCTCGAATCCGCGACGGGCTTCTGCGAGGGGGAGCACGCGGTCGACGAGCGGCCGTACTCCGGTGACCTCGCACAATTTGGCCAGGCCGGCCAACTCGCCGATGGTGCCCATCGTCGAGCCGACGATGCGGAGTTGGAGGAAGAACACGCGATTGAGCTCGGCCGGTGGGTCGTAGCCGGTCGTGGCGCCGGAGACGACCAAGGTGCCCCCCGGACGCAGGGATTTCAGCGAGTGCGACCACGTCGCCGCGCCGACCGTCTCGAAGACGGCGTCGACCCGCGCGGGGAGTCGCGACCCCGGCTCGAACGCCTGATCGGCACCGAGCTGGACGACGTGGCGCCGCTTCTCTTCGCTGCGGCTTGTGACCCAGACACGCAATCCGGTTGCCGACGCCAGCATCACGAGGGCGCTCGCGACACCCCCACCGGCACCCTGGACGAGCACCGTTTCCCCCGGGCGGACGCCACTATTGGTGAACAGCATCCGGTAGGCGGTGAGCCACGCGGTCGGCAAACACGCTGCCTCGGCGAAGGAGATCGCTGCCGGTTTGGGCACGAGGTTGCGGCGTGGAACGGCCACCACCTCGGCGAACGTTCCGTCGTGGACCTCGGACAGAAGGGAGCGCTTGGGGTCCAAGGTCTCGTCCCCCATCCAGTCGGCGCTTGCAACCACGCCGTGGACGATCACCTCCCGACCATCGGCGTCGACACCGGCCGCATCGCAGCCGAGCACGATCGGCAGGCGCGCAGGATCGATCCCCACGCCACGCAAGGTCCACAGATCGTGATGGTTGAGCGAGGTGGCACGCACCGACACCGTCGTCCACCCTTGCGGCGGATCGGGGTCGGGCCGGTCCCCAACGACGAGCCCGGAGAGGGGGTCGTTCTCCGAGACAGAGGCAGCGCTGACGGCTAGCACCGCTCCCGCCCCGTCCCGCGCACCTGAGTTGGAGACCGGCGATCGCCAACCACGACCTCATCCATCAGAACGCCCCGAGGGGACGGACGGTGCCAGCCGCCAGAAAAGTCACACCCGCCTGCACAAGGCCCTCCTCCAAGAACGCGAAGAACCGGAAGCCTCCTGTCATCAGGCTTCGCCGGTTGCCGAAAAGAGGACGAGACGCAGGACCGGATCGACGATCGGCCCCAAGCCCACGGGCAGACCGACGTCGAGTAGGGGGTGTTGCGTCAAGAAGGGGATCTCTACCCGCGTTCGACGACCTCGAGATGAACCGGGTGGACGCGGGGAAGTCCGCGAGGCGCTTCGCCGAGCCTGTCGGGGTCCCGCGCACCACTTGGTGCTCCTGGCGCCGGGGAGCGATCGAGGGCCTCCCGTGAAGCGTGCGCTCGCCAAGCAAGGGCTTCTGCTCCCCGTGCGCCGCCAAAAGGAGCGTCGCACGATTGCGAAGCCCCGCCGAGCGGTGTTCGTGGAGCCGCCGACACTGCGCAACCGAGAGTGGCAGACGGACTCCTCGGAGTTCGGTACCGCCGGGGCGGGAAAGGGGGAGCTTTCCGGCGAGATCGACCCGCTCGTGATCGTCTCGGACAACGGCCCGGCCTGCAAGGCGGACCTCTTCCCCGCTTCGTCAAGGCGCACCGCTGGCTGGCCCACGCCCGCACACGCTATCGATCTCTCCAGGCAAGCGGCGTCATCGAGCGGTTCTACGAGTCGATCACCTACGAGCACGTCGGCATCGTCACGCCGATCACCATGGCCCTCGGGGACCCGGCCCGGCCCTGGCCGCGCACAGCGGAGGCCTCCCGCCATCGCACCGACGCCTGGACCGAGCACCCCGAGATCGTCGCCGAGGTCCCGGTGCGCGTGCGGCGCGGTCTTCAAGGCCCCTCATGGCCCCACGCTGCCCGATCTTTCGCACCAATTTTCCGGCAATCTGTCCGGCAGACACGACCCGGGAGAACTTGGGCGGTGAGAACGCTCGGGGTGCCCACCGATGAAGGGGACCGGTTCGCCCCGCCCGCTCATCCGGGCGCACGAGGTTGGTTCCGACCTTGGGACGATGAATTCTCCCAAGGCATTCCGTAGCCTCGCATCGGTGAGAGGTCCTCCCGATCTCCCGCTAGACGGAGCGGGCCCGCACGAACCTGAGGCAGTTCACACAGGCCTGCACCTGTCGCGCCGGCGCGTCGTCAAGAACACGGCAAGCCAGATCGCCTCTTCGGGCCTGTCCTTCGCCAGCAAGGCCCTTGTGGCCGTCGTGCTCGCGCGCGTCCTTGGTCCACCTGGCTACGGGCGCTTCACGCTCGTCTGGTCGGTCGCCGGCACCGTGGCCGTGCTTGCCCTCCTTGGGCTCGACTACCGGCTCATCCGTGAGATGGCACGCCGCCGCACGACGGCGCAGCTCGAGGAAAGCCTGCCTCTCGCCTGCCTCCTCGGCCTGGGAGCGGCAACCCTCATGGTGACGGTCCCTTTCGCTCTCGGGGCGAGCGGCAGCACCGTTGAGATCTTCGCCGCCGGAGCGGCGTACGTGCTGGTATTCCCACCGGCTGCCATGTTCGCAGCCGCGTTCCACGCGGCTGAGCGGATGGAGCTGGAGACCTCCGCCGCCCTCGTCGAGTCGACGGTCGTCCTGGCGGCTGTCGCCACCGTATGGGCCACCGGGGCTGGGATCGCGGCCGGGATCGCCGCTCTTGGCCTCGGAAAGGCTGCCGCACTCGTCTTCGACGTCGTCTTGTACAACAAGACGTGGGGAAGGGTTCGACTGCATCCCCCCTGGCGAGCCGGCCACCTGCGCCGATGGCCGGCACTGCTTCGCGAGAGCACGCCGATGGCCCTGTGCTACGCCTTCACCGCCCTGTTCATGCGCGTCGACATCGTGATGCTTTCCCTCTTCCGGCCCCCGCGCCAGGTCGGCCTCTACGGCGCCGCCGTCGCCGTCGTGCTCGTCGTCCCCGTCGTCGCCGTCGCCTTCAACGGATCGATCTACCCGGCGCTGTCGCGCGCACGCGGGCCCGACGACCCGGAGGTCCGTCAGGTCCTCCGCAAGGCAAGCAAGCTTCTTGTGGTCCTCGGGATCGCATCGGCGGCGCTGCTCACCGTGACGGCAGGACCAATCGTCCACATTCTCTTCGGGGATCGATTTGCCGCGGCGGCCCCCCTGCTTGCCCTCGTCGCCTGGATGCTGCCCCTGCGCTTCGTCAACAACCTCCTCGGCGTCGCGCTGACAGCCACCGATCGCCAGGGACGTCGCACGGCTGCAATGGGGATCGCCCTCGCCGCCAACGTGGGCTCCAACCTCGTCCTCCTCCCTGAGCTCGGTGCGTGGGGAGCGGTGATCTCCACGCTGTTCACCGAAGTCGTCCTGGTCGTCGTGCTCCTCAGCCTCTCCCGGACGCGAGGCTCGGCGCCGTCACGGCAACAGACTCCGGAGACCGAGGCACGCCCGGGCCCCGGCGCAAAGCCCGATCGCTACCGCTTGGAGGAGCTGGAGAGAGCCGGTGCATTCGTCGACGGGATCCGGGCTACCCGCGGAAAGCCGCTGGTTCGCGCCCGCCTGCTCGTCGCAAGCTTCCGCCAGGTCTTCGCGCTCGTGCGCATCCTGCTCTCGATCCCCCGGCGCGAGGTGGCGACGACGCACGCGGCCGCCGGCGAGGACCTGCGAGCATTTCTGGAGCAAGATCTCCAACGCCGGCCGTGCCGTCGCATGCCCCTGCGCCACCCAAGCGAGTACCTGCGCAACCAGATTGCGCGTCGCCTCGCCATCGGGGTTCTCGACGTGCCCGCGCAGACCGACAGCTCCCCGCGGGCAGCGACCCGCCAGCACAAACGTGGCGACGGGACAAGCGCAGAACACCTCGGATTGACCTACCGTCAGGTCGCCGGCGTCCAGGAGCAGTTGGGAGTCGTCGCCTACGTCCTCGCCCGGAGCCGCGACCGGTGGATCCCCGGGGAGGCCGTTGCCGTCGCCGCCCGGATCCGTGATGGGCGGGCACAGACGTTCGCTGTCTTTGATGCCGAACACCGCCCCGTCGCCGTCGCCGTCGCCGTCTGTGACCGGGAATGGGCCTACTTGCGCATGACCTCCGCCCTCGGTGGCGACGGATCCGCCGAGGCTCGCCACCTGCTCCAAGCGCGCCTCGCCCAACAGCTGGGTCGCACCGGCACCCGTTATCTCATTGCGAGCTCCATGCTCGACTCGTCGCCCCAAGCGCGAGCGACCCAGCACCAACTCGGGTTCCGGGCCTGCAACCTCCGCCTCGACGCTCGTACTGACGCGGCGCAGACGAACTAGTCGGCTGCAACCGACGCGCTCGCGCGCGTGGGACACCCGCAAATACGAGCTCCCATTTTTATAAATATGGGGCCGACATATCCACAGGGAAGTCGGAAGCACTACCAGCCTTTTACCCGGGCAGGGAAATGCGCACCTGGCCATTTGCTCCGGCGCGCTTCACCAGACGTTCCCCCGTGTCTGCGACCAAGGTCTGATTCCGTCAGCTAGGGCACTTCATCCCTAAAGTCCCAGGTGACAGGCGTCGATTCCCCATTGTGCGGTCACGAAACCGCCCGACGATGTGTCGATCTCCCGGACCTAAGTTGGTCGCCTGTGCCGGGAAGGAGCGAGTGGCGAAACCGGCGTCGCAAGCAAGGAACTAGCCGAAAGTCTAAAGGAGCGTCATGTTTTCCCATTACCGCCATTCACCGACACGTAAACGGGTCAAGCCTCTCGGCAAGATCGCCCTTGCCGGTACCCTCCTCGGCGCCGGAGCTGCCCTGGCTTTCCAGGGGGCCTTCGCCGAGTGGACCTCGGGGGCGACGGGCGGACCTCAATCAATCTCGACCGGGACCGTCACAATCGCGCTCGGGGCAACCGGTGCCAAGACCAACCGGCTGACCGTCAACGCGACCAACGTCGCCCCCGGGGACACCATTGCCCGGTCGGTCGACCTCTCGAACGTCGGCACGCTCAACCTCGCGTCGGTCACGCTCGGGATCTCGGCGAACCCAAGCTCGACCCTTGACACCGACGGGACCAACGGTCTCCAGGTGTCCATCTCGTCGTGCTCGGTCGCCTGGTCCGAGAGCGGCCCGCCGTACACATACACCTGCTCAGGAAGGACATCGTCGGTCTTGTCGACGAACGTTTCCGCACTTGAGTCCAGCGCCGCCCCGCTTGACGGCTTGAACGCGCTGACGGCGGGTGGAACCGATCACCTGGTTGTCACTCTGACCCTGCCACCCTCGGCGCCGTCGAGCATGGAGGGACTGGCGTCGACGCTCAGTTACAACTTCACCGGCACTCAGGCCACCGGCCAGGCCGCCTGATCCAATGCCGGGCTCTGCACTACTGGATCGGGCCGGTGCGCCTCCATCGGATGTCGCACCGGCCCACCCGGCCCCCCGGCCAACCTTCGGCCGGAGGCCAGGGCCTCGCCCCGCCACAGCGCGGAACAGCCGGGCGGCACATGGTCCGCAACCGCATCCTGCACGGCCCCATCATGCGCGGCGCCGTAGCGGGCTGAAGAGGGCCGCCACGCTGTGCACGGCCGCCATCGCCTTTGTCGCCGGCGTCCTCTTCCTTGGGACGATGCTCGGTCGCTGGGGCGCGGTGACAGTTCTCACCGGGTCGATGCGCCCCGTCATCCAGCCCGGTGATCTCGTGATCGAGACCCCCGAACCGGTGACCGCTGTGCGCGTCGGCCAGATCCTCGTCTTCCACCCCCCGGACGACCACGGCATCCGTGTCGCGCACCGGGTCATCTCGGTCACTCGCGACGTCCATGGCACGACGATCCGCACCAAGGGCGATGCCAACAACGTCGCCGACCCCTGGCATGCCCACCTGAATGGTACGACGGCCTGGCATGTCGTCACCGTCGTCCCGAAGCTCGGGTACCTCACCATGTTCTCGCACACGCGCCTCGGTCATCTCGTCCTCGTCCTCGTCCTCGTCGGGACCGGTACGGCGGTCGCGCTCGCCGCCGTCGTTGACCGCCCTGGGGTCAAGGCACGTCGCGGCAGCACTTCCCGGCCTCGCCGCCGGAGCACGGCGCACCCAGCCCACACGATGCGCTCCGGCCGCATCTTTTCGGGACCCCGCCGTCCCGGGACCACGCAGGAGCCAAAACATGGCGCGACACTCGCGTAAGGCAGCGCACCGAGCGCTGCACGGCCGTTCCTCGCGGAGCGCGCGTTCCGCGACGCCCTTCGTTGTCCGCTTTGCCGTCGTCGCTGTCGTTGCGAGCCTGCTCGTCGCCCTGTTGTCCGGGGTCGCCCTTGCCGCCTTCGCCGATGGCACGTCGGGCGGGCCGATGCGCATCACCTCCGCCACGTTGAGCCCTCCGACGTCCCTCTCCTCATCGGCCGTGTGTACCTCGGCCAGCGCGACAGGGGTAACGCTCGACTGGAGCGACGCCCAATCGGTCGTCGGAGGATATTCGATCCTGCGCTCGACATCGCCGAGTGGCCCGTTCGCTTCGGTCGGAACGACGGGTGCGGGGACGACGACTTACACGGTCACCCCGGTCACGTCTCCGGGCGCGGGCGATCTCTATGTCGCCATGTCCGACCCCAACGGTATGGACGTCCTCTCCACCACCACCGGCACCGAGGCTGCCAAGTCAAGCGCCGGGCCGTCGACGGCGATCGCCGTCACCCCCGACGGCTCGACCGCCCTCCTCGCGCAGCCCTCCGCCAACGCGGTCGTGGCCGTCGCTCTTTCCAGCGATACGGCGTCGAAACCGATCGGCGTCGGCTTCGACGCCGCGGCGATCGCGATCACCCCCGACGGTTCGACGGCGTGGATTGCCGGCCAGAATCACGTGCGCTCCCTCAACCTTGCAACGATGGCCCTCGGCCCGGCGCTCGAAGTCGGCTTTGAGGCCATCGCCATCGCCATCGCCCCCGACGGCTCGACGGCCTGGCTCTCCGGTCAGGGCTACGTCCGGCCCCTCTCCCTTGCCTCCCAGTCCTTCGGCCAGACGCTGGCGCCGCCGGGTACGCAGGCCAACTTCACTTCGATCAGGATCGCTCCCGATGGCGCGACGGCCTACCTCACCGACGCCGCCGGCCACGAGCTGTGGCCCTTGACCCTCGCGACCCGCTCGTGGGGATCGCCGGTGCCACTTGGCTTCGCGCCGACGGCGGTCGCCATCACGGCGAACGGGACGACCGCCTGGGTCGACGGGGGCGACCTCGTCGTCCCCGTGACGCTCCCGAGCGGCACGCTCGGAAATGCCGTCACGGCATCGGGTGCCAAGTTCGCTGGGATCGCCATCTCCCCCAACGGGTGCTGGGTCTATGCCGCGGATCGCTCGCCGGCCAACCGGATCGTGCCCATCAATACCGTGACCGACACGGCCGCCGCCGGCATCCCGACGGATCGTCGGCCGTACGACATCGCGACGGCCATTCCCCCGACCGCCTACTCCTACGAGGTCGAAGCAACCCGCGACTTGTGGACAAGCCCGCCGTCGGCGGCATCCGCGGTCACGTTCGGTCAGCCGGCCCAGAGCAGCTACTAGAGGAGTCATCGTGCACAGACGCGCAAACGACTGCATCACCGGCACCTTCCCGTCGCACCCAGCCCGCACCGGGGCAGTGTGGACCTTCCTCGCCGTCGCGGGGATCGCCATTGCCGCCACGGCCACCGGCAGGTTCGGCGCCGCAGCGCCGGCCGTGCTCGTTGCCACCGCCACCCTCGCCTCCTTCGCCTGGGCCATCCTGCATTACCGGCCCTCCCCGGTGTGGCCATGGGTCAGCATCTGGGCTGCGATCGCGCTCTTTCTTGCCGCAGGGATAAGCCGTGGCACCCTGTACTCGATCGCAACCTTGGGTGCGCACCGCTCGTTTGTGCCCGATGCTCTTGCCCTGCCCGGCTACGCGTTTCTCGCCGCCGGACTGACCTGCTTCTCCCGGCGCCGGGTCCGCAACCACGGCGTCCGCGTCGCCCTCGCCCTCGAGGCGCTTATCGCGGCGCTTGCGCTATCCGCTCTTGCGTGGATCTACATGATCCAGCCGACTTTCGCACTGACGAACGGGGTCCTTGCTGCCAAGATCCTCGTCGCGCTCTATCCGGCGATCTCCATCTTCCTCGTCATCGTCACCCTGCGCATCGCCTTCAACCCCGAACAGGTCCGGGCCCCGTCCTACTGGTTCCTGCTTGGCGGCATGACCTCGCTGTTCGCCGCCAACACGGTCTCCATGCTCTCCGAAGTCCACGTCGTCGCCTTCCCGCAGCGCCTGCTCGACATTCCCTACGTGCTCGCCTGCATCTCGACCGCCGCGACGGCCCTCCATCCGTCGATGCGGACTTTGACCGAGCGTGGATGGGGAACCCAGGCACAGACCTCGCGTGGCCGCTACATCGTGATCTCGGCGGCGCTGCTCGTCCCGTGCCTGCTCGCGCTCCCGCACCCCGAAGGCGGTGCAATCGAAGGTGCCATCCTCTTCGCCCTAGTCGTCACGTTGGCGACGACCGTCGCCGTACGGCTCGTCCAGGCCGTCCATTCGGCAGCGGCGTCCGAAGAGCGCTTCGAGTTCGAAGCGACCCATGACAACCTGACGGGACTGCCGAACCGCGCCGTTCTCGAGCGCCATCTCGCCGGGCTGTTGGACAAGCCAGCTCATGACGACGCTCACGTCGCCGTCATGTTCCTCGACCTCGACCGGTTCAAGCTCGTCAACGACACGCTCGGGCACGGCGCAGGCGACCAGCTGCTCGTCGAGGCCGCCGAACGCCTGCGGGCCAACGTGCGCACGACCGACCTCGTGACACGCATCGGTGGTGACGAGTTCATGATCGTCCTCGACCACCTCGTCAGCCTGGCGGAGGCCATCGAGATGGCCGACCGGCTGGGAAGCTGCATCCGGGCGCCCTTCTCTCTGCGCGGGACCGAGCAGTACGTTTCAGCCAGCATCGGGCTCGCCTTCGCGAGCGGCAGCGACCCGGGTGCCACCGTCGAGATCCTCGTGCGCAACGCGGACACGGCCATGTACCAAGCCAAGGGGGCGGGGCGCGATGCCGTGGCCGTCTTCGACGAGTCGATGCGGGCAGAGCTCTCGCAGCGCGTCGAGCTCGGGTCCGACCTGCGACGCGCGCTGGAGGAAGATCAATTCCATCTGGCTTACCAACCGATCGTTCGCCTTGCCGGCGGCGGGGTCGAGGGCGTGGAAGGGCTGGTCCGCTGGGAGCACCCGGTCCGGGGGCTCGTCTCACCAGAGACGTTCATACCCGTCGCCGAGGAAACCGGTCTGTTGTGCGACATCGGGAAATGGGTCCTCGACGAGGCACTCACCCAACTCGCCTCTTGGCGCACGAACGGGGACGTCCTCCCCGACCTCTACGTGGCGGTGAACGTGTCCGTGGCGCAGCTGCGCGAAGACGACTTCACCGACCAAGTCGAACACGCGCTCACCGCGGCCGGTCTCGACGGCTCGGCGCTGTGCCTCGAAGTGACCGAAGCAACGCTCATGGACGGGGCCATCGAGACATCCACCCCCTTCGCCAAGCTGCACGAGCTCGGCGTGCGCATCTCGATCGACGACTTCGGGACCGACTACACCGCCCTCGCCAACCTGCGGCGTTTCCCGGTTACGACCTTGAAGATCGACCGGACCTTCGTGAGCGGCTTCACCCTGCCCGATCACCCGGAGGCGGCCTTGGTCGCCGCCATGGTCTCGATGGCGCAGGCTCTCGGCATCGGCACTGTGGCCGAGGCCGTGGAGACGCCCGTTCAGGCTGCGGCCCTCTGTGAGCTTGGCTGCGATGCGGCACAGGGTTTCTTGTGGTCCCGGCCGGTCACAGGCGCAGGGCTCCCCGGCGTCGTCGCGTCGATCGACCGGCAGAGCTCCCCCGCTGAACTGGCGGCCGCCCTCGCATAGCGCGCCCTCGGCGAACCAGCCCCGCGCCGATCCGCTCCCGCACGCCTGCGCGAGCGACGGCCCCGCCGGGTGCCGGTCCGGACAAGGCCTGCAGGGCTAGCGTCGGCGCATGCCCTTGCACAGAGGATCAGCCTCCACGAACCCACCCGCTGGTTCCCCGGCCCGCCATTCACCGCGCACCGGCCTGTCGCCGGCCGGCGCGCATCCGGCCCGGCCCAACGCCCAGCCCTTTCTTGCGGCCGGCGATCCGCTCTTGGCCGAGCGGCTCACGCCTCCGCACCGCAGCCTCAACGAGCACCCGGTCCCCGCCGAGGCTGCCTACCAGCTCATCCACGACGAGCTCCTGCTCGACGGCAACGCCCGTCTCAACCTTGCGACGTTCGTCACGACGTGGATGGAGCCCCAGGCGGAGCGCCTGATGGCCGAGTGTGCCGACAAGAACATGATCGACAAGGACGAGTACCCGCAGACCGCGGAGCTCGAACGGCGTTGCGTCAACATCCTCGCCGACCTCTGGCACGCTCCCGACCCGCAGGATGCGATCGGCTGCTCGACGACGGGCTCCTCGGAAGCCTGCATGCTCGCCGGGATGGCCCTCAAGCGCCGCTGGGCGACGCGGGCGAAAAGCGCCAAGGGCACAACGGGCGCGGCAAACGGACCAGCGCCGCAGGGACGTCCCAACCTCGTCATGGGGATCAACGTGCAAATCTGCTGGGAGAAATTCTGCAACTACTGGGAGGTCGAGCCGCGCTTGGTCCCCATGGAAGGGGACCGGTTCCACATCTCGGCCGAGGCCGCCGTCGAGCTGTGCGACGAGAACACCATCGGCGTCGTGGCGATCCTCGGGTCGACCTTCGACGGAAGCTACGAGCCGGTCGCAGAGATCGCGACGGCCCTGGACAACCTGCAGGAACAGAGCGGCCTCGACATCCCCATCCACGTCGACGGAGCCTCGGGGGGGATGGTCGCGCCCTTCCTCGACGAGGACCTGTCCTGGGACTTCCGCCTCCCCCGGGTCGCATCCATCAACACCTCGGGGCACAAGTACGGCCTCGTGTATCCCGGGGTCGGTTGGGTGGTCTGGCGCGACCACGACGCCCTGCCCCAAGAGCTCGTCTTCGACGTCAACTACCTGGGTGGGCACATGCCGACATTCGCCCTCAACTTCTCGCGACCGGGGGCAGAAGTCGTCGCCCAGTACTACACGTTCCTGCGCCTCGGCCGCGCCGGGTTCCGGTCTGTCCAGCAGGCGAGCCGGGACGTGGCCACATGGCTCGCCACAGAGATCGACGGGCTCGGCCCCTTCACGCTCCTGACGAGAGGAGACCAGCTTCCCGTCTTCGCCTTCACGACCAAGCCAGAGGTCTCCTCGTTCAACGTCTTCGACGTCTCCCGGCGCCTGCGCGAACGGGGCTGGCTCCTTCCCGCCTACACCTTCCCGGACAACAGGAGCGACCTCGCCGTCCTGCGTGTCGTCTGCCGCAACGGCTTCACCCACGACCTGGCGTCGATGTTGATCGACGACATCGACCGCCTCCTGCCCGAGCTGAAGGCTCAATCCCAGCCCCTGACCGCGGCTGAGAGCGGGGCCTCGTTCCACCACTGAGGACTGCCGGGCGAGCACCGCTGCCGCTCCGGACACGGCTCCATGGGACAACCCCCTGGTCACGACGGTTGGGCGGTCGAAGTAGGCTCCCTTGCGTGTGCGGCATCGCCGGAGTCACTGGATCGGATCGCGATCTCCTTGAGCGCATGCTGCGTTCGATCGAGCACCGCGGCCCCGATTCGTCTGGTATCGACGTCGGCCGCGACTTCTCCGTCGGCATGCGGAGGCTGTCGATCGTCGACGTCGCCGGTGGGGAGCAGCCCTTCTACTCGAAGGAATCGCCCCGCTACATCGTCTTCAACGGCGAGCTCTACAACAGCCCCGAGCTGCGAAGCGAGCTCGTAGCCAAGGGTCACCGCTTCGTCTCCGACCACTCCGACACAGAGACGGTCCTCAAAGCCTTCGACGAGTGGGGGCCGGCATGTGTGGCGCACCTCATCGGGATGTTCGCCTTCGCCGTCGTCGACGTCGAGGCCCACGAGCTCTTCCTCGCCCGCGACCGCCTGGGGATCAAGCCCCTCTACTACACGAGTGCCTCTAGGTCGTTCGCCTTCGCCTCCGAGATCAAAGCGCTGCTGCAAGACCCCCGGGTCTCACGGCGCCCAGACACCGAGGTGCTCAACCGCTTCCTTCTCTACCGGGTGCACGACGACGGGGAAGAGACGTTCTTCGCCGGCATCAAGAGGCTGCTCCCCGGGCACTGGATGACCGTCGGCCCAGCCGGGGTCACACGCATCGAGCGGTACTGGTCGCCCGAGGTGAACCTCGAGATGTCCTCACGCCATCCCGACAGCCACTACGCAGAGTCCTTCGCCGCACTGTTCGACAAGGTTGTCCGCCGGCACATGCTCTCCGACGTTCCGCTCGGCGTGTCGCTGTCAGGAGGCCTCGACTCGAGCGGCGTCGCCTCGACGATGGCGGCGCAGATGAGGACCGGGACCGACACGCACACCGGTGGCAAGCTCCACACCTTCTCGGCCCTGTACCCGGGCCAGACGATCGACGAGAGCGACTACATCCACGAGGTGGAGGACCATGTCGGCTCGGTCCCCCACTATGCGTATCCGACGGTCGACGAGTTCTGGAACGAGATAAACGAGTGGATGTGGTTCCAGGAGGAACCCACGATCTCGTCGGCGCCGTATGCGTACTTCTCCGTCTACCGCATTGCCCGTGGCAACGTGAAGGTACTCCTGTCGGGCAACGGGGGCGACGAGCTCCTCGCGGGCTACATCCCCTATTTCCGTGCCTATCTAACACCAGCCCGGGACCAGCACCGGTTCGGCGCCGCGCTGCGGGAGCTCGTCATGGGCCGCGACCTCTATCGCCGGTTCGCGCGCGACCTCTGGCAGGCGCGCCGGCCCGGAGCGGGAACGCAGGTGTCGATGAGCCGCGTCCTCGTGGGAGGCGGCGCTTTGGCCCGTGCTCCCTACACGCCGGATCACAACCTCAACCAGCGGCTCGCCGACGACGTCTTGCGCTACTCGACACCGAACCTGCTGCGCTACGAGGACAAGAACTCGATGGCGTTCTCGATCGAGTCCCGGGTCCCCTTCCTCGACCACGAGCTCGTCGAGCTGATCTTCTCGCTGCCGATCGACCAGAAGATCAAATACGGGTGGAACCGCTACGTGTACCGCCAGGCGATGCGCGACCGCATGCCGGAGCGCAACCGCACACGGCGCTCCAAGATCGGCTTCACCAATCCCGAACTTGCCTGGATGCACGCCCGTGCCGACCAGATCCGCGAGATCTTTGCGAGCCCTGCGCTTTCCGATCGGGGGATCTTCGCTTCCGACCGCCTCGTCGCCGATTTCGATGCCTGGCTCGCCGGCACGCCCGGTGACGGGCTCGTCTTCTGGCGGGTTCTCGCAACAGAGCTGTGGCTCCGGCGTTTCGTCGACGCACCCGTGTCTGTGCAATGAGCGAGGACTTCCCCCGCCAGCCGGGCGTGCGCCAGACGCCGAGCGGGCCGTGGCTGCGCATCCCGGTGACGACGCATCTCGTGCACATCAAAGAAGAGCTGGAGCCGATCCTCGACCGCTACGTCGCACCCCTTCTGCAGCCGGGAGACTGGATTGCCCTTTCCGAGAAGGTCGTCGCCATCTCGGAGGGGCGGGTCATCCACCAGTCGGTCGTCCGTGCGGGGCTCCTTGCCAAGGTCATCGTCAAAGGTGTCAAGAAGTACGACAACGACGTCGGCTACTCCGATCCGCGCAAGATGCAAGTCGCCATCATGCAAGCCGGCTGGGGGCGCATGGCCATAGCGATGCTGGCCGGCGGAATGACGCGCCTGTTCGGGCGGCACGGCGACTTCTACAGGATCGCGGGCAATCGCATCTCGGAGATCGACGGCTTCAACCCCGAGACAGTCGCCCCCTTCGACGAGTTCGCCATGCTTGGCCCAGCAGACCCGGATGGGGCGAGCTCGCGCTACGCCGCACACCTGGGCCACCCGGTCGCCATCATCGACGCCAACAACATCAACGTCGAGATCCTCGGGGCGAGCCGCGACCTTCCCGTCTCACGAGATGACGCACGGGAGATCCTGCTCGACAACCCGATCGGCCAGGGCGAGCAGCTCACCCCCTTCGTCGTCGTCCGCAGGTCCGCCGGCAGCTGATCCCACGCCACGCTGTGCACACGACGGGCTTGGCGGGCTGAGGGTTCCCGGACAAGACCGAACAGGGCCCGCCCAGCCGAGGTAGACGTCCCCAAGCCGGCGCAGCGGCATCCCGCCGGCCGGAGGAAGAATTCCCGCCTGTGCACGGTTGAACAGTGTGGATCCCACAGAGGGGTCCAGAGGAGGTGGCCGAGGCGTTTGACCAGTGAATGCCACCAAGCCCATGAGGGTGGCATAGGGAATTGACCGGGCCGGTTTTGTGCCGGTGCCGGTAGGCCTCAGGGTAATTCGGCAAGCGGCCTCGATAGGCGAGGCGTTGCAGCGGCAACGGGCCCGTAAGGCTCGCTGGGTGCCATTTCCCGTTCGCCACCCTCTGGGTACATACGAAGTTGTCACGCCTGCTTCCCGCCACCGGTGGGACGGGCGTGATGCGCGTCATGAGGCCCGCGCGCTGACGATCCGCCTGTGACGGATAAAGGGGGCGTCAGCCCGATTGGCGTCATCGGCCTCGGCCACATACTCGGACCACTATGACCCTTTGTGGAAGGTCTGTGCCGACTGCGGCGTCGTCGTCAACCACCACTCGGGAGGCGGCACCCCCGACGACGGGGACGTCCCGTCGGCAGGGCTCATCTGGCTGGCCGAGACGGCGTTCTTCTCGCGCCGGGCACTGACCCACCTCATTGCAAGCGGCGCCTTCGAACGGTTCCCGGGACTGCGGTTCGTCCTGACCGAGCAGGGGGGGTCCTGGGTTACCCCTGCCCTTGCCATGCTCGACGCCTTTCACTTCCGGATCTCGTCGACGAGTAGCGGCGGCGAGCCCGGGGTGCCCGAGGGAGGGCGTCTCCCCCTCTGCCCGAGCGAGTACTTCGCGCGCAACTGCTCGGTGGCCGTGAGCTTCCCCAACCCGAAAGACGGCATCGCTCGCCACGCCATCGGGCTGGATCACTACATGTGGGGCAACGACGAGCCCTGGTTCCCGATGCGCCGTTCGCTCGCAGAAGCCCGCCAGCTCCCTCTCGGCGGCGACGCGATGGCCGCGTTCCTCGGCGGCACGGCACGCCGGCTCTTCGATCGGTCGGGCTCGTCGGCCCGAGCACCCGCTCGACGTCAAGGACGGATCGAGGTGCCGAGCCCGAACGGCTGATCCGCCTGCCAACTCCTCGGGACCGGGTGCCGGCACGCAACAGATGACCCCAGTTCGGGACTTCCGGCCCTATGGGACGGCGAGCACGATCGCGATGATCGTCAGGTCGCGTGCGGTCCTCGTGCGTGCGGGCGGTTCCCCCCCGCCGACCTGCCAGCGCCGAGGACCGCTCCACGCGACACCCGGGCGCCGTCGGAGCCCTGTCGCTCGGCCGCTTCGAGAAACAGTGCCCGCCGCGGGCAGTCGCGCACGGCCCTGCGCGCAAGGTCCAACAGCGGCGGGGGCACGACTCCGTCGGCGAGGACGGGGTAACCCCATTCGTCCAATCCGACCATCTCCGGAAGGAGCTCGGCACAGTACCCGAAGGCGTCGCACGCCACGGGGTCGACGCGCAAGCGCATCATCCTCATCGCAGCGCACTCGATTGCCGTTCCGCCTCCGACGCACGCCGGGATGGCAGCGGCAGGATTGGCATCCGGGCTTGCGAGGAGCACGGCGCGCCGCGGGCATGGTTGGCGACGTCTGTGGCAAACACGTCGAGAGCACTGCGAACGAAGCGCACCACGCCGTCGGGATGCCGGCAGGCCCCCCGGCCGGCGACCGCATCCAGGCGCTCGGCGAGTCGGGCCAGTGCCCTCTTCCCGCCGTCACCACGCTCGATCATCGATAGGTCGGAAGCGATCGCGGGGAGGCCAAAGACGCACGGCCCGCATTGGCCGGCGCTCTCTCCAGCCAGGTATCGCGCAATGCGCGCAACCTCGGCGAGCCCGCAGGCGGCCGCGGGGACTGCGGCGACGACACCTGCGCCCGGGCTTGCCCCGATCGCACGCAGAGCACGATCGGCGTAGGGCGTCCCAAGCTGTCCCGGGCGGATCCAGGTACCCCCGTAGCCACCGAGCAAGACCGCGCAGGGCTCTGTCGCACCGCCCGCCACGGCGAGCAGCGACGCGACCGACTGGCCGCGCTCGACCTCATAGACCCCCGGTTGAGCAACATCCCCGGAAATGGTGACGAGCGTGGTGCCGGGAGCATCGGCGGAGCCCGCCGAACGGAACCACGCGGCGCCGTGACGGGCGACCAAGGCGACATGGGCCAGCGTCTCGGCGTTGTGGACGAGCATCGCCCGGCGCCGTGCCACCAGGACGGTCCCCTTGCGGGCGCGGAAGAAGGGCCGAGCGATGCCGCCGGCGACATAGGAAGCGAGTGCGGACTCCTCGCCGCTGACATAGCCGGCCGGCGGGGCCGTGAGGCGCACGTCTGCACGCCCGAAAGCCCCCGGAGCCCGTTCCGCGATCGCGTCGACGAGGCTGTGCTGGCCACGAGGGTCGTCGTCGGCGACGCACACGACGATCTCGCCCGCGCCGACCGCCGATGCCACGAGCTGCGCCCCGTCGAGGACGAGGTGCGGCGCGTGCCGCAACAAGACCTTGTCCTTACCGCTCGCAGGCTCCCCCTCCATGGCGTTGACCACCACGGTCGGGCGCCGGGCATGCCGGGCCAGGTCCCATTTGAGAGCCGTGGGAAACCCGGCGCCGCCTCGACCGGTGAGCCCCGCATCGTGCACGTCGTCGGCGATATGGCGAGCCGCATCCCGGCCGAGATGGCCGTGGACGTCGAGGTGGGCGCCAAGGTCGGCCCTGCCATGAAGCACATGACACGCGAGCAGACGGCCTGCACCGGCGCGCACTCCGGTCGCGTCAACTATCGCCACCAGAGCCTCCGTTCCCGTTGGCGGGGGTTCGCCCCTCGCCCTCGCTGCCGCCACCAGAGGTGCCGGGCACCCCGGCGATCGTCGCGAGCCGCCCCGTCACGTCGGAGCCCGAAATGGTCACGTCAAGCTGGAGCTCGAGAGGGTTGCCAAATTGATCCCGAAGCGACAGGCGCATCGCGGTACCTTCCAGCCCGGTGATCGTGCCGGTGTACATCTGCGGGGATGAGGGAGGCCCGAAGCTGACCGAGCTCGATGACATCTCGACGCCACCCTCCGGCGATGCCGACCCGATGATGACCGCGTCGATTACGGCGTCGAGGGAGCCCTGGGTGTGCCCGCGGATCTCGACGTGGATCATGCCGAGCGCCTCAGAGGAATCGGCAACAGTCCCGGTGACCGCCGCGTCGTACGGCGGCGAAGGAAGCGTCGCGGATCCCGCCGTTGGGGCCGTGCCCGACGACCCTGGTGAAGCCGGCGTGGATGACGACGCTGGTGAGCCGGCCGGTGCCGTACCAGCCGGCGGCGTGCTGCCCCCGGCTGTGGAATGCGGCGCGAGCAGAGGCGCCGGCGTCCCTGCGCGCAGCGCCCATCCAGACCGCAGCGGGCCCGTCATGGTCCACGAGCCGACGAACGCGACGACGGCGACCGTCGCCGTCCCGGCGGCGAGCCGCACCGGAGGGCGACCGGCTCCGGCGGCCAAGCGCCAACCGAGAGCCGCGAGGATGGCCACGACGCAGGCGATCGCGACGGTCAGCATCCATCCGAGATGCGGATCCGTACCGGTGCCCAATCCGTGAACGAGAGCGATCGGCCAGCATGCGTAGGTGAGCCAGTGGAGGGAGCGCCATGTGCGGGAAGGGATCTTGTGCCGCAGCAGGCTCGAGACCACGATCGCTATCAGAAGATCGACGGCGATCGTTCCCAGGCCGAGCCACACACGGCGGTACGAGGAGGTGAAGGGGACGACGACCGATATCCAGCCGATCGGGGCGAAGGTGTCCGAGACCGCTGTGACGACGTGCAGCGCGATGAAGGCCGTCGAGAGCAGTGCGAAGCGCTTGTGCAGGTCCTGGAGAGCGAAGCGCGGCCAGCCCTCGGTTGCCACCCGCAGCGACGTCACGATGCCGAGGACGACGCTGGCCGTCAGGAGCAACAGGGCGACGACGCCGGAGGCACGCGTCGTGTACCAGAGCCAAGGGGAGGACGTCGCGATCAACGCGCGCCCCAGGTGTCGCCGTTCACCAGCTCGTTCCTCCCGACACGGCCACCGGGGACTGCTGGCTCGCCACCGGAGGGCTCGTCGGCGGCGTCAGTGACGTGCCGGAGGCGCTGGCACCCGTCTGCGGAGCGGAAGCGGTCGCGCCCGGCGCCGTCCCTACCGGGGGTAGGGCGCCCGAGCCGGAGACGGACGTGGGTGGTGCCGTCCTCGACGATGACGATCGGCCGGGGATCTCGTGCGCGACAACGCCCATGAGGACGGCGAGCGCGGCAACAGCCGCGACAGCCGTGCGGCGGAAAGCGCGCCGGACGCGATCGAAGGCCATGTCGCGCCTGTCCTCGCTTGCCGTGTCCCGGTACATGGCCGTCATCTCCGAGCTCCTGGTGCCGGGATTGCACTCTCCCGGACGCCACTCCTCGCAGCGATCACTTGAACGGCTGGACGAGCCACGGTCCCACCCTCCCGAGGAGGAGGAGCCCCAGCGGGACGCCGAGCGCGACGCTGGTGACGACCGCCCATCGCCGCGCGCCGGCACCGGTGACGTCCCGACGTGTCGCATAGAGCCAGTCACGCGGTGCGAAGCGCGCTGTTTCCAGCAGGTGGCCGAGAACGTGAACGACCATCGCGCCAAACCAGAGGACAAACGTCGCTTTGTGGAGGAAGAGCATTTCTCCCCGCAGAGACGGGCCGACGACGAGAAGGGCGATCCCCGTCAAGATGACCGCAAGCGTCAAGACGACGACAAAGGGACCGAGCAACCGCAGGAGTGGTGCAGGTGGCCCCTTGCGCCGGTAGGCCGGCGCGCCCAGGTAGTAGCGCGAGAAACGGTAACCGGTCGTTGCGATCTTCAAGAGCACGGGTGGTATGAGGAGCATCCCGATGAACACGTGGAACGACAGCAGCTGCCGCACCCGCAGGATCGTGAGGCCTTCTGCTGCAAAGAGGACGAACAGGGTCGCTCCCGTTGCCGCCGTCAATCGCGTGTTGGACTCGACGCCAGCTGATCCACGGCGCTCCGTACGCGTGCTCCAGGGCTCCGGCTGGGCCTCGACCACTTCCGGCGAGTGCACCTGCGAAGAGATCACCCGAGGCGCCACCGGGTGCCGCGCCGGCATCTGTTCACCTTGAGAGTCGCCGAGCGATTCACGGCGCGTAGCAGCAGTGACGCGTGCCAATCGCTCCGGGGATAGGCGCTCTTGGATCGAGCGATCCCGGGACAGGCGATCGGATGCTGGGCGCACCCGCACAGCCCGCTCCCGGCTCATGCGCTCCCGGCTCATGCGCTCGCGGGACAGGCGCTCCCTGTTCTCCCTCTCGCGCGCAACCAGCTCTCGAGCTCTGCGCTCCTCTGCGAGCCGCCGGGGAGTGGGCGTGGGAGGAAGGGCGCGCGGGCTACGAGGCGGGAACGCCATGGCGCAAAGGCTACGGTGAATTCCTTACATGACCGTGAAGGTCGCCCCTGCCGCGAGGCTCACCTGCCGCACCGTGCCGGCCCCGCACGTTCTCAACCTGCTGCGAGCATGCACACAGCAACCAGGGTGCCCGATCGCCACGGACCGGCGACCAGGACGGCCCCGGGCGAGCCGGGGGCGTCGTGACGACCTCGTCGCGTCCTAGGAGCGCCGCCCCCGCTCTTCGGTCGTTTCGGCGGGCCAGCCCCCGACTGTCGTGACGGTGCCGTCGGCGGCCACCAGGCGCGCCGGCAGGCCTAGGCGCTCCAGACGTCCCGGTGCCCTCGTACCCCAGACGATCGCAGCGGTGCTGGCCGCGTTGGCGTCCACACACGATGCCGCCGCCACCGAGACGAGTTGCCACCGCCAGGGCGCGACCTTGCCCGTCGCCGGGTCGACGATGTGATGGACGCGGCGGCCTCCGTTGCGCCAGGACCGTATCTCGGTGCTCGAGCTCGCGAGGCCTCCCGACGTCACGCTCACCGTCGCCTGAACGTCAGACGCCGCCGACGACGAGTCGACGGCGATCCCGACAATCCACCCGCCGGCGGGAGAGGCACCCGCCGTTGCAATGTCCCCGCCGATGCTCACAAGCACGCCCTCGACGCCCGCTGCCGCGGCGGCCGTGGCGGCGCGGTCTGCAGCGAGCGCCTTCGCCGTCGCGTCAAGATCGAGGACGACCCCGCGCGGCACCTTCACCGATCGATCCTCCTCGCACAAGGTGATGCAGCGCCATCCCGGAGCCCGACCACTTGCAGTGGGCGCCTGGTCCCCCCGGTCGCGCTCCCAACCGGGTTCCGGCGGCCCAGTGCATGCATCAGTCTGTTTGAGCGAGACGACCTCGGCGAAGTCCCGGTCGTATCCGAGGGCAACGACAGCCGCGCCGACTGTCGGGTCGACCGCGCCGCTCGTCCTGGCTGCGACAGCGCACGATGTCGCGATCGCGTGGTACAAGAGAGCGCCCACCTTGACGGTCTCCCCGGCTCGCGCGTTGAGACCGCAGAGCTCTGCGTCAGCACGGAATCGACTGCACGCGTCGTCGATCGCGTCGATCTCTGCCATCGCAGCCCGTCGGGCTGCGTCGAGATCGGATCCAGGCGTCACGGCGACGACCACCTCGGTCCCGAGGGCGCGCGCCGACCACGTGGCGGCCGTCACCCTCCCGGATTCGATCGAGCCGACATGGTGAAGAAGTCCCTGGTCCACCACGACTGGAAGTAACGCGACGGCGGCGCCGACATGTTCGACAAGAGGTCGGCACCGTTGGTGGAGTTTGCGGGGCCGCCGGGCGTCGACGGGGCGTAGGTGGCGAAGTTAACCCAGTCGATGTTGATGTCGAGCTCCATGCCGCGCACCGCGCCCGCACGAACGAGGAGGTTGGCCAGATCCGTGATGTTGAGGTATGGCCCCGCGACGTAGACGAGCGCGCCGTTGGCGGTCACGCCGACCCCCGACCGCCACACGTAGATCTGATTCCCTAGGGTCAAACCCCATTTCGTCGTGTCGTTCGCGTTCAATCCAGCTACCGGTTGGCCGTGGCTGACCAGCAAGGCGAGGTTCTGGCGGACAGAGACGACATTGGGCGTCATCGAGACGTCCGACCCCCATGCGCCAACGGTTGCGTCACCGTTCTTGTAGATGACGAACGAAGCCCCTCCCTGCCGGAGCGGGATCACCGTCTGCCCCTGTGTGTAGTAACCGCCGTTGGAGTCCGACATGAGGAAGCCGGCGTTGAACGCGGCCACGAGGCTCGTCGCCGCGTTCGGGCCGATCGGCGCCGTATAGCGCCACGGACCGCCTCCAGGGATAGTGCTGCCCGAGTACAGCGTCGCCCGCAACAGCTTCGGGTCCATCCACGCGATGCCCGCGACCACGCTCGTGTGGACGGCATCCGGCGTCAGGTAGGTCTCATAGACGGCCGGGATCCCTGCGACGGTGCGGCCGGCCGGCTGCCACTGGCCTTCACCGGCGAAAGTCGCCGCTCCAAAGGGCTGCAGGGCGGCGGGCTCGGGGAGGTGCGGTATGGAGACAGATACCGGAGCGCTCGGCGTGACCTTGTGGTGCGCAGGCACGACCCCGCGTGCCGGTTGGCCTCCAACGGGTGGCGGATGGTGGCCATACCAGGTGTTCTCGGCCCAGACGACGATTGAGGCGCCACCGTGGCCACGGAACCACTCGGCAGCACGACCGGCCAGCGAGACCCCCATGGCAGGGTTGGTCATCGCTCCGGCAAACGACCACCAGACGGGGGTGAGCAGCACGACGACCGCCATGGCGATGCTGGTCACCTTGTGGCGCGCTGCCCAGCTCCGCCGACGGTGGTCCGTCACGGCGGAGCGCCGCAGTGGGCGCGCGGGGGGCGGGGGAAGACCGAGACGGTAGGTCTCTGGCTCTCCCCCGACAACGCGCAGTGGTTTCCGCGCGCGAGTAGAACGCGCATCGTCACTCGTGGGGGGCACTGGGTAAGAAGTGTACGGGCTTCTCCTTACAGCCGGGTGAAGGCCCGCTGGAATTTTCGACCGCCCGCACCGCAGCGGGTCGACGACCTGGGGCTCCCTCTAGGCTGGACATCTGTGTGCAGGCCGTTTCGCACCGCTTCGAGGCACGAACCCACAGGAGGGTTCTCGTGAGGATCCTCGTGGCCGAGGACGACGCGGCGCTGCGGTCGGTGCTCGAGAGGGGCCTGCGCGAGCACGGCTACGTCGTGGACGCCGTCGCGGACGGGGACTGGGCTCTCATGCTCCTGCGTCTCAACGAGTACGAAGTCGCCGTCATCGACTGGCGGATGCCGAAAGTCTCCGGCCTCGACGTCGTCCGGGGGTTGCGCCGTGGCGGGAACCCGTTACCCGTCCTCATGCTCACAGCGCGCGACACGCCGTCCGACCGTGTGACCGGCCTCGACGAAGGGGCTGACGACTACCTGGTCAAGCCGTTCGACTTTTCCGAGCTCCTCGCGCGCCTGCGCGCCCTGCAGAGGCGTTCACCCGCGCTCCAGCCGACCCGCTTGGTCGTCGGCGAGCTCGAGTACGACCCGGCGACGCGCGAAGTGCGCATCGGAGCGCAACGGCCGCAGCTCACCGCGACCGAGCTTGCCATCCTCGAAGTCCTCATGCGCAAGTCCCCTGCCGTCGTGCGTCGACGCTCCATCGCGCTGCACGTCTGGGAGGAAGAAGCCGACACGCTCGGTTCCAACACCATCGACGTCCACCTCGCCCGCATCCGGGCGAAGCTCGCCGCCGGTCACGTGCAGATCGAGACAGTGCGCGGCGTGGGTTACAGGATCGTGCCCGCGTGATGCGCTGGACCCGAACCAAGGGCTCACAGTTCGCTCGCTCGGTACGTGTCGCCGCCGTCGCCGCATTGGCCGTCGCGATCCTTTACACGACGCTCACCGTCGTCTTCGACATCGTCAATCGCCAGCACCTCCTGAGCGGCGTCGACGCGCAACTCTCGGAGCACCTCTCGTTCGCGACGGGGCGCGGTGACCTGAGCGTCCAGCCACCTGTCGTCGACGACGACCATGACATCGAAGCCCCGCCGGTGATCCTCTGGCGGATCGATCCGGGTGGGCACGTCATCTCCTTGAGCGATGGCGCCCCCGGACTGCCCAAAAGCGCGTGGACGCGTGCACGCCAGCCGATCACCCAGTCGCTCAACGGGACGTCCTTCCGGCTGCTCGCCATCCAGTCCCACGGCAAGTTGCTGGTTGCCGGCCAGAGCCTGGCCGACACCGAGCACCTCGAGGACGTCCTCATCGCCGCCGAGCTCGTCGCGGGGCCCGTCCTCATCCTTGCAATGTTCCTCGGCGCTCTCGTGATCGGTCTCATGGCGTCTCGACCGATCGAGCAAGCGCGACGCCGCCAGCTCGATTTCACCGCCGACGCATCCCACGAGCTGCGCACGCCCCTCAGCGTGATCGAAGCAGAAATCGATCTCGCGCTCGGGACGACCCGGGACGCCTCGGAGTACCAGGACGTGCTCAAGCGCGTCAGCAGCGAGAGCCTCCGGCTACGCCATATCGTCGACGATCTTCTCTGGCTTGCGCGTTTCGACTCCGCGCCACCGCCCCCGGGGGCAGAGCCGGTCGACGTGGCGACGGCTGCACGTGCCTGCGCGGACCGGTTCGCGAGTGTCGCGCGCGCGCGGGTCATCGATCTCTCGGTGCACCGCAACGGCGGTGACCTGGCGTGGATCAACGCGCCGGCCGAATGGATCGACCGGCTTGCAGGCGTCCTCGTCGACAACGCCTGCCGGTATGCGGGCGAGCGGGGAGCCGTGCGCGTCATCGTCGCCACGCACGGCAACAGCGTCACCCTCGCCGTGGAGGACAGCGGGCCTGGCATCCCCGACGACCAGCGGCCGCTCCTGTTTGACCGGTTCCACCGCGCGACGGCCGAAGGAGCTGGAACAGGTCTCGGCCTCGCGATCGCCGACGCCGTCGTACGCTCGACCGGCGGGCGCTGGAAGATCGACGACGCTCCCGGTGGCGGTGCCCACATGGAGGTCGTCTGGCACCGTCACCATGGGCGCGAGCCCGGTGGAACGCTCGGCCCCCGGCGTGTGTCAGCGGCGAAGGAGCAGCCGCTGGCGCCGCGTGCCGGCGATGGCGACGGCGAGCCCGAAGACACCCACGTCCCGCAGCACGAGGTCTGACAGGCCCCCCGCCACGGTCAGGGAGACGACGATCTCGAAGAGCATGACGGCCGCAACGAAAGCGGCCAGTCGCGGCGCGATCCCGACGGCAAGGGCAGCCGCAAGGAGAAGGAGGACCCATCCGTGCGCGAGGACGAGGACTTCCGACGCTTGCGAGGTGGCGGACAGGAGAGGTACGTAGCCGGTCCATAGGCCGGGCGCGACCAGCTCGTGATAGCCAAACCAGGCGAGGACGAGACCGAGGAGGACCCGCGCGGCGGTCGGCGCCCACGCCTCCACGGCCAGGCCGGTGCGATCGATGATGGCGTGGAGACCGCGTGCGGTCTCCGAATGCGCGGGCCTCTTGCCTACAGTGCGCTCGCCCCGGTCAGCGGCCACCGGAGTCGAAGCGCGCGCGCCGCCAACCGTTCTCGCCGAGCCTTTCGTTGCGCGCCGCGGCCCGGAAGGCCTGACCGGGATGCGCGCCGCGGAGCGGCCGTTGCTCATTCGACGATCCTGCCTTGCGCATCCGTGACGACGACACCGTCATCGCCGTAGCTGTAGTCGGACCCGCCGGAGTCATCTCCAAAGGCCGCCTCCACGAAGTACACACGGTCTCCGTTGGGGTACGTCGATGTCTGCGGACTCCCGGATCCGCCGGCAGCCGAGGCGCGCACCGTGAAACGCGACGCGCCCGGCGTGATACGCACGTCGAACCCGGCCTCGGCGAGCTGGGCCTGGCTGCTCACCGGTCCCGGGTACACCTGGTAGGCGTACTGGCCGTACTGAGTCGACGAAAGGAGCGGGCCCAGCTTCTGCGCAAGGGCGGTCGTCGTCGGAGAGGCCGGCGTGGTCGAGGTGCCCGCCGGGCGACTTGAGGTGCCTTTGGACGGGTCCGGCACCGCCGAGCCGTTGGGGTTGGCCAACGCCTTCTTCGGGGCGCTCGGCCCCGACCTCGGCGCCGCGCCGGCCAATCCGGGCGGTGCACCGATCCCCGAGGCCGCGGTCGAGACGACCGTGCCCCGGCCGTAACCATGGACTGCCAGGCCCAGACCCAAGACGCCAGCCGCGCCCAAGACCATCAGCCCTCGTGCTCCGACACGCTCGCTCCCGAGACGCATCGCTCCTCCTCGCCGATCCGGCGACACATGCCGTGCAGGCGGGCGGCCCTCATCTCGACTGGCCGATCAACCTGTATCGCGAGCTTACTGGGATGTCCGCCAAGGCCGGTCGGCGACGCGCCTGTGTGCGTGCCTCGTGGGTTCTCCCCGGGCCGGGCCGGACGCCGCGCCGAGCGGCAGCCGGTTAGCCGTCATGCTGCGAGCACCGCGGAACTTCTCGCTCGCCGGCGAGCCGGATGGGCGGCGGGACCGGATGGGACGACAGGGCCGGCGCTGTGCTGTGGACTCGGGGCGCCGTTGGTGACAAACGACCCTGACGGCAAGCAGTGCGACGCCGTAGCGTGCGTACATGGCCGGTTCCGTCGTCGCCGAGCCGTTGGGAAACGCCCGGCCCCCATGCCGCAAGGATCGGGCGGCTCCGAGGCGATCCCGACCAGGGGGCGGCGCTGCCCGTTTCTTTCGACGCGACCGAGTCTTGCCAGGGTCCGCAGTCCCATGAGTGTCGCCGAGGTCCTCGCCGTGATCGGTGCTCTGGCCCTCGCGGCGCTGCTCGGAGTCAGCGACTCCGCAAACGCCACCGCTGCCCTCGTTTCGGGACGCACCCGCTCCTATCGTGCAGTCGCCGCATGGTCCCTCTTGTGGCACGTGCTCGGAGGCCTTGTGGCAGGCACGGTCGTGGCACGTACGACGGTCGAGCTGGTGCGCGTGCCGCAGCATATGCTCGCACCGGTGCTGGCAGCCGGTTGCTGGTCCGCGATCATCTTCACCTGGTGGACGACGCGCCATGGATTCCCGACCAGTGCCAGCGTCGGGCTGGTCGGCGGCCTCGCCGGTGCCGGACTCGCTGGACAGGGTTGGCGCGGCGTCGACTGGGGAGGCATCGATGGCCTGCAGCTCGCCGGCGTGCTCGGAGTGCTCGGCGGAATATTGATCGCGCCGGTCGTCGCCGGCAGCGCCGCCCTCTGGCTCGATCGCCTTATTCGGCCCCTCTCCCTGCGCTTGCACCGAACGGCGAGTGCACCACTGCGCGCGGGCGTGTGGGTAGCGTCGGCAGCGGTGGCGCTTGCCGACGGCACCAACGACGGTCAGAAGGCCATGGGCGTGCTCGCCGCGTCCGTGTCGGGTACCGCGGTCCTGCGAACCGGCGGAGGGATCTCGTGGCCGATCCGGATCTCGTGCGCACTTTTCCTCGGCGTCTTCAGCGTCCTCGGGGGTCGCCAAGTCGTCGCCACCGTGTCCCGCCGCCTGTGGCGCTCGGCCACCGTCGACGACGTGGCGGCTCAGTCGTCGGCGGCGGCGGTCATCTTTCTCGCCGCAGCGGGAGGCCTCCCCTTGTCCACGTCGACGGTCGTGACGTCGGCCAAGATCGGGAGCGGATTAGCACGCCGCCCTCGTCACCTGCGCCGCCGACCCGTGCTGTGGATCCTCGGGACCTGGCTCATCACTCTGCCCGCCTGCGGGATAGCGGCCGCGCTCCTCGTCGGAGCTTGGAGGTTGGCAGGATGAGCATCGGCAATGACCCGGCGTCGGCACCGCGCGCACCGAGACGGCACGGCGTCGCTTGGCGGTGGCGAGGGTGGGTCGAGCGGTTCGCCCTGTCGTCAGGCTCGGACGTCATGGCCCTCCTCGTGGCCCAAGGGGAGGTGAGCCGTACGGCGTTGGAGGCATTCCTGTCCTGGTCGCAGGGGTCCGGCCCCGTCGCAGCGCACCTCGTCGACGACCTCGAGAAGCAGGCCGACGAAGCTCGCCACGCCCTCGTCGCAGCACTGCGGGGATCCTTCGCGACGCCGATCGGCCAAGAAGACCTATTCGTTCTCTCCGAGCGATGCGATCGGGTCGTCAACCGCGTCAAGAACATCGTTGCCGAAGCCGAGATCCTGTCGTGGGAGCCGGATGCCCACGCAGCCCGCATGGCAACGGAACTTCACGCAGGAATGACCGCGGTCGTCGACGGCTTCGCGTGCTTGACCAGCCGCGGTAACGTCACGGCGGAAGCCGCCGTGACGGCGACGCACTGCGTGCGCGGCGTGGAGCACGCCTACCGCGACGCCATGTCTGATCTCGCGAGCCGGCCGGATCTGCGCGACGTCTTCACCGCCCGGGAGCTGTACCGCTTCTATGTGCGCGCCGCCGAGGCTCTCGAGACGCTCGCCGACCGCCTCTGGTACGCCGTGCTCGCTGAGCCGTGACCGGGGCACCAAATGGCTCCGGCGGGCAATGCGAGATGCTGGCCGACTTCGACGGATGTGCCCAGCGGAGGTCTGGCCGATCCTGCCTGCCTCTTCGCGTCCCGGACACAAGCTCGGACGTCGCGCTTGTGGCGTCCGAAGCGGCGCCGGCCAACCCGTAGTCTTCGATCCATCGGAATGACGTTCTTGCACATCGAGCCCAGGACCGGCACGGAACCACGTGGGCGGGCGCACCTTCTGCGCCGCCTGCTGTGCGCTGGCGCAGGAGCTCCAGATGCGGGCCTGTCGCCGAGCCGAGGACACGGTCGATGGCCACGGTAGGGTCGCCCCCACCGGCGGTGGCCTCCCCAAGCGAAGCAGCCAGGACGGAGGGTTCCCCGCGGCTCCCGAAGACCACCGTCATCTACGGCGGCGCTTTGGGCACGATCCTGATCTTGTCGATCGCCATGTGGTCTTCCGTCTGGATCACGGGCCATCCGGCCTCGTCGATCCTGTGCCCGTGTGGCGATCCTGCACAGAACGTCTGGCTGATGGCGTGGTTCCCGTGGTCGATCGGCCACCTGCACAACCCGTTCTTCTCCGGTGCCATCTTCGCAGGGCAAGGGGGCGCCAACATGCTCAGCACAAACGGCATCTTTCCCGGTTTCATCGCGTCACCGATCACGGTGCTCTTCGGCCCGGTTATGGCGTTCAACGTCCTGAGCCTCCTCGTTCCGGTTATCAACGGGTGGAGCATGCTCGTGTTCCTCCGAAAGATATCGACGTGGCTACCGGGGGCGCTGATCGGCTCGCTGCTCTACGCCTTTTCCCCGTACGTCGTTACCAATTCCATGTTCGGGCACTTCGCCATCGATTTGGTCTTCTTCCCTCCGCTGGTCCTGTGGTGCCTGTACGACCTGCTGTTCGATCGCCGCCATCACCCCGTCACCGTCGGTCTCATCTTGAGCGCGCTTGTCGTCATTCAGTTCTTCAACGGGCCCGAGCTCTTGGCGATGTGCGCCGTCCTCGGTCTGGTGGCCGGCTTTGTCCTCGTTGGCGTGGCCCCCCGCTCGCTGTGGGAACGCCGACGCGCACTCGCCATGTCGGCGGGGACTGCGGTGCCGATCGTCGTGGTCACCCTCGCCTACCCCACATGGTTTCTCCTGGCCGGACCGCGTCACATCGTCGGGTACCCGTGGCCGCGCATCCCAACGCTCGGGCTGCGTGGCGGCGACATCGTCAACCCAGGGGGGTACGACCACCACTCGGCGTTCACCGCCATCGGCGGCTATTTCGGCCCGAACGGCCCGCCGAGCCTCTACCTGGGAACAGCCCTCTTGGTCGTCTTGGCGATCTCCGCGATCCACTGGGCCCGGCGCCGGGTTGGCCGATGGACCTTCGCCGCGGGCCTCATCTCGTGGTGGTTAGCCCTCGGCACCGGGCCACATGCACCCTGGTGGCATCTGTGGCGCATCGCAGCCCACATCCCCGTCGTCGACGAGATCATCCCGGGACGGTTCTCACTGTTCGTTGTCCTTGCAGCCGCGGTCCTCCTCGCCCTATCGCTCGACGGTTGGTGGGCATTCGGCGGGCGCTTGGTCGCAAGCGGCCATCGATCACGCCGCACACTGGATCGCCGATCGCACATTGCGTGGGGTGCGGCGTGCTGCGGTGTCGCACTCGGTGCGCTCGTCCCTATCGCGTCGACATACGGCCTGCCGCTGACAGTCCATCGAGAGCCGGCGCCCGCCTGGATGACCACCACCGCGCCGCGACTTCCCGCCGGATCGGTCTTGCTGGCGTTCCCCGTCGCGTCGTCGGGGAACGGCCAAGCGATGGCATGGCAGGCCAATGCCGGGTTTTCCTTTGCCATGGTGGGGGGGTACGCGATCGTGCCCGGAGCAGACGGCCGCCACTCCTCAACGGTCGATCCGCTGCGTGGCGCGCCCGCCGTCTTGGACGCGCTCTCGTGGGGCGATGCCGCCGCGACCGCCACCGTCGCTCGCGCCGACCAACTCCGTCATGCGCTGGTGAGTTGGCGTGTCGGGATCGTCGTTCTCACCAAAGCCGTCCCCGATCCCCGCTACGACGTTGCATATATGACGGCGGTCCTCGGCCGGGCACCCCTTTGGCAGCAGGGAGTGTGGGTCTGGTACGGGATTGGCGCGCGTTCACCGCTCGACGTGAGCCAACAGCAACTCCTCTCATGTAGCTTCAGCGCGACCCCCTCACCGCTCGCCGTTCCTTCCTGCGTCCTCGCCCACGCGGCTGCGTAGGGTCGATCCGCTTCGACATCCGCGCTCCAATCGCAGTGAGGAAGTCGAGGCGATATGGGCCGCGTGCACGACCGCCCTCGAACCTGCGGATCGTTCGTCTCCAGCGCCTGTTCGTGCGGAACTTCCGAAACTTGCCGGCTCCACCTGTTGCTTCACTCAGGAGTTCAATGGAATACTCGCCCAACTGCTCGAATCAGAGGACGCTCCCCACCCCTGATCGCGTAGAGACCGGCTTTTTGATACCCCGAGGCGGTGGACCCGCCTGAAGCCGATACCCGACACGTTCGCTCGTCGTTAGGGTCCATCCGTGGGACACCTCGCGCTCTCCAACACCCAAACGCTCCAGCTGGTCGGTTCGCTGGTGCTGCTCTTCACGGTCGCTCACCTGCTCGGTTGGGGCGCCAGGCGCGTTCGGCAACCCGCAGTCGTGGGCTACCTCCTGGCCGGCCTTGCGCTCGGACCCTCTGGCCTGGGGGCGGCATGGCCCCAGCTTGCGTCGTTCCTCCTCCCCGACCACGGCGGGTCCAACCTCCTCGGGGCCGTCATCGAATTCTCGCTGCTGATGGTTCTCATTACGCTCGGAGCGGAGACCGACGTGCCGCTGGTCCGCCGCCTCGGTCGGCGGGCCCTCGGTATCACCACCGGGGGCATCGTGCTGCCACTCGCCGCCGGAACGGCCGTCGCGTATGCGTTCGGCCCGTCACTTGGCATTGGCAACCGCCTCGGCGGTGCCGTCCTTATCGGTGGAGGGTTGGGAGTCTCTTCGCTTCCGATCATCGCCCGGCTTGTCGACGAGCTGAGAATCTCACGCCGTGATGTCGGTCAGCTGGCGTTGGCAACCGCTGCGGCGAACGACGTGTACGGCCTCGTCCTCCTGGCCGTCGTCAGCGCCACGGCGGCCACCGGGGGAACGGCACTCGTCGTCCGGGCGATCGTAGGGCTGGTGGTGCTGGTCGCCCTGATCGTCCTGTACGGCCAGCGAAGCGTCGACTTCGTCCTGGAGAAGGTCCGCCACGGAGGCCCGAATACGACGGGCTCGGTCGCCGTGGCTTTCGCCGTGGCCTTTGGTGCCGCGGCAGCCATGCAGGCAGTTGGCGTGGAGCCCGCGCTCGGCGCCTTCCTCGCCGGCATCCTCCTCGGTCGCTCGCGATTCCAACACGGAGACACGCTCACCCGTTTGCGGTCATTTTCAGACGCCGTATTCGCGCCCTTGTACTTCGCAAGCGCTGGGCTGCTCATCAGCCTGAAGACCATTTCGTCCTGGAACCGGGTCGCGTTGGTCGTGGCGCTTTTCGTCGTTGCCGTGGTGAGCAAGGCGCTCGGAACCGGGATCGCTGGGCGCTGGGCAAGGCTTCGCCCTGGCGAGAACAGGGCACTCATGATCCTCCTGAACGGACGCGGCGCTCTGCAGGTGATCATCGTGACAGCCGGCCTGCGAATAGGCATTCTTTCGGAGTTTGCATACACGGCCGTCTTGCTCGTATCGATCGCGTCTTCCGCCCTCGTAGCGCCGACGCTGCGGCGAGTGGCCGGGGACTGGGAAGGCAGTGAGGACGAGCAGCGCCGCTTGGCCCATGAGCAGCGCATCGGAAGCCATCTGCTGGTGCGTGAGCAGCGACTTCTCGTTCCCGAGCTCCCAGGCACTAATCCGGGGCTTGCCGCGACGCTCTTCGATCGAGCCTGGCCTGATGCAGCTGAGCTCACGGTGCTCTCGTCCGTTCCCGGGCGCGACGGCGAAGTGTTCCCCGACGTGGCGCGCCCTGTCCGCTGGCGTGCTGCGCCATCCGCCCAGCTCGTCGAAGCGGCACTCGAAGAGGCGCGCCTCGGCTACGGCGTGCTCGGGATCGGCATCGCACCGACGACGCACGGCCTGCCGCCGGCCGTCGCGGACTTGCTCAACCGCAGCCCGCTCCCGAGCGTTGTCATCCGCCCGGCTCCCGGGCATGGCGAGCGTATGGAGGTACCCCACAACATTGCAGTCGCGACCACCGGGACAACTGCGGGAATCGCTGGTGAGGAGTTGGCAACGAGTCTCGCTCATCGCCACGGAGCGCGCTTGCACATCGTTCAAGTCATGCCCGACGAAACGGTGGCATTATCCCAACGCCGGTTGATGAGCGCGGCGGAAGCGCCGGGCGGTGTCCTCGACAAAGCGACCGATCGCGCCCATCGGGCGGGAGTGCATCCCTGGATCGCTCGTACGCGCGCCCTGTCCGTGAGCCGCGGGCTACTTGACTATGTTCAGGGCCACGGCATCGATCTGCTGGTTGTCGGGGCCCGGCTTCGGCGCGCCGGCGACGCGCCATTTCTCGGCTACACCGTCGAGGAGCTTCTGGGTTCGCCGCTTCCAGTGACGCTCGCGTCGATCGTTTTTCCCGATGTCCCCCCAGAGGATCTCGACCAGCCCTACCTCGAGCCCAAGTGACCTGAGCCCGACCTGGCCCGCGGCGATGACGTCGTCCCGCGGCCGGGAACGCTCCCGTTCGCCGAGCGGGCGGGACAGTGGCCGTCGCGCCGGAAAACGACGCATCAGCGTCTCCCCGGGCCGCTGGGCAACTCGCGATCGTGAGCGAGTGGAGGTGTCTCGCGGAGCGTGTCTTCGCCCCGTCGGTGCGCCGTTCGGGAGTCGACTCGCCACGCGCATTCCACGGACGTGACCGCGCGGCGGCCACTCGTCAAAGTCGGTGTCCAGGCGTTGCTTCTCCTGGCGCACGATGCGACCGCCGCCGCGCTGCCACGTCGGATCCCCGCGTGGCGATCCGAGGCAACGGCATAGGACACGAGATGCAGTCCTCGTCCCGTGCCAATCCGGCGGGGACGCGGCCTACAACCCCATGACAGGCGTCTCGGTCGGTGTCACACCGAGGGGCACGACACGGCGTCGAGGCCGCCATTCGAGTCGATGCGCGATGGTGCGGACCAAGTGGGGCCACTGCTACCCAAGGCGCACCCCGGTAGCCCGAAAGCCGCCACCAGACTCGCTGCCAGCACCCATGTTCGCGTACCGCGTCGATCCGGTGGCATACGGTGCCCTGTCGCAGCCATCCTGCCTCCGGTCAGCCCCCGCGTGCCACCACGGGAACCCTATACCGCGGGCTGCGCCTCGCAAGTGCTTGCGCATCGCCCCGAGCACGTCGAGGGCGAGGGCCCGCCCTCGAACACTCGGCGCCGAGTTCGCGGACACGATCCGCTGCCGAGCCACTCCACGAACTCTGGACCCGGAGCCCTCGTGTCCCCGCCTGGCGATCCGTGCCCCGATGCCCGCGGGCCGGATACCGTCCCCGGCCGAGATCGTCGAAGCCGCCCGCCGTGCCGAGTTACACCACGCGGAGGGACTCAAACTGCCAGGGCCCTCTCGGACCCGGACTCCTCTCATCTGGACAACTCGGCACGATCGTCCGCGACCTCCAGGCCGGCGTCACTCTCCCCGACCAGGACGACCAGGGTGGTCGGACATCGACATCGTAGCACTCCGTGCTACGATGTCGTCATGGCCAGAGACATCACCCAACGGCAGCTTCGGAACGACAGCGGCGAGATCATGAGGGGATTGGACCAGGGCGAGAGCTTTGTCGTCACCCGAAACGGCGTACCCGTCGGTGAGCTGACTCCACTCCGGCGGCACCGGTTCGTGAGCGCCGACAGCGCCATCGCCCTGTTCCGTGGTGCGCCAAGCGTCGACCTGGCCCAACTTCGCTCCGACCTCGACGGCGTTGCATCCCAGGACCCCAGCCCTCGTGCCTGATCCCAAGCGCGTTCCCCGGGGGATCATCGATACCTCCGTCGTCATCGACCTCGAACAACTCGAGGCGGGACAGCTCCCGATGGAACTGGCCGTCAGCGCCATCACCATGGCGGAGCTCGCGGCCGGTCCGCACGCGACCCAGGACGCCGAAGAGCGGGCCCGCCGACAGGACCGATTGCAGCGAGCAGAAGCGGCCTTCGATCCCCTTCCATTCGACGGAGAGGCTGCCCGCGCCTACGGCCGGATCTACGCCGCAGAGATCGCGAGCGGACGAAAGGCCCGCGGGACTCGGGCCTTGGATCTTCTGATCGCAGCGACCGCCTGTGCAGCGAACCTTCCGGTCTTCACGCGCAACCCGGAAGACTTCCGCGGCCTGAAAGACCTCGTGGACGTGATCGAGCTCTGAACTGCCGACGAGAGGTGGTTCGTGCAACCGAATTCGGTGGGCGCTAGAGTGTCCGGTTCCATGACTTAGTGGACACCATGTCCCAGGACATCGTGGACACCTGCTCAGGTGGTGTCCATGGATCGTGCCCGCTATGCCGTCGACGC
>JAJZBS010000084.1 GCA_021851885.1 Actinomycetes bacterium
CCTTTCCCGGTCGGCTTCTGCCGGTTCCGTTCGTACCCCGCCGTCCCCGGCTGCCGCCGGCCCGTCGCCGTTGGCGGTGGGTTGCGGCGCGGGCTCCAGGGCGTCCGCCGCATCGATCGTCGCCGATGCCGCCTTGCGCGTCCTCGCCGACGCGCCGGCCCGGGCGGGCGGGCGGGCGGCGGTGCCGTTGCCGTGGGAGCCGTTGCCCGTCGCGGCGGCACCATCGGACCCCGCGCCGTCCGGCGTGGCCCCGAGGATCACGTCGATGATCTGGGACTTGCGCGAGCGCGACCCCGGCTTCAGCGACATCGCCTGGGCGATCGCGACAAGCTCGTCCCGCTCCTTGCGTTCGAGAACCGCCCGATCGAGCTGCTGCTCAGCAGCCATTTGGCACCTCGTCTTCCGTGAATGTGCAGTGGGGTCCCCACCCGGTCACGAAGCCCCGCGGGACCCCCGGCGGCCCGAGCGGCCAAGGCATCCCGGGCGCCCCCGCGTTCGGGATGTGCTTCGCCGTCAGACCGTGGCCGTAGGTGGCGTCAACCTGGCATGGAGACAAGGGAGTCGCCCACCTACCCACGCCCAGGTGGTCGCGGGAGGCACTCGCCACCCGCCGGCCCGGCTGTCAAGATTCGGCGTTTCGCTGAGTCTTTCCGATCCGGTTGCCGCCTCGGAACTACGAGTGAAGACGTGACCATGATACCGGCTACCGGTGGGAGCGGCAACCATCGCAGGCCGCGCGCTACCTGTGATCGCCGATCCGGCCCCCGGAGCACGCCCGGCGCTTTCGGCGCTTCGGGGTGGATCGGCGGTTCGCGGCGGCTACTCAGCCCCGTGCGCAGGAAGCGCCAATGGTCCGGTCGCCGGCCGACCACCCCGGGACTGCGCTCTCCGGCCAGAAGTCCCCTGTCGCCCTGTCCTGGTGGTACGCGACCGGGGACGGAGCACCCCCTGCCAGCTCGGCGACGGCATCGACGAGCCTGTCGACGTCCGCGTCGCTCGTGGCCGCCGATGCCGAGGCACGCACAGCGCCCGGTATGTTCCGGTGGTCACCCCTGCGGACTTCGTCGCGGTAGGTCTCTATCTCGGAGCGATCGAGGCCGAGCAGGCGGAACAGGTACGGGTGGGCGCAGAAGCAACCGTGACGCACACCGAGCCCCCATTCAGCCCCGAGGCGGGCGGCGACAAGGGCATGGTGGATCCCTTCGACGACAAAGCTGACCGTCGCGAGCGTGGGCACCCCGTGGCGCGCACCGGCGTCCACATCGCCCGGAGAGCTCGTCTTGGCGGGGCCGAGGAGGCGAACGCCGGGCACGGAGGCGAGACCGGCGGCGAGTCGCCGGGCGAGGTGCTCCTCGTGGGCCGCGACGACATCCCAACCGATCCCCTCCAGCACGTCGATGGCGGCATGCAGCGCGACGGCACCGACGACGTTCGGCGACCCGGCCTCCTCGCGCTCGGGCGGGTCGGTCCACACCACCTCGTCGAGGTCGACGAGATCGACCGCGCCGCCGCCGGCAAGAAAGGGATCGCCGGTCGCGAAGGCCGACCGCGGCCCAACGAGGGCGCCTGCCCCAAACGGCGCGTACATCTTGTGCCCGCTCCACGCGACGAAGTCTGCTTCGGGAGGAAGGCGCCGGTGCGGCGCGAGCTGCGCAGCGTCGACGAGCACGGGGACTCCCTCCTCGTGGGCAACTGCGATGATCTCGTCGATCGGTGGCAGCCACCCGGTGACGTTGGACGCCCCGGTCACCGCAAGCAGGCGCGGGTGCGGATCCTGGCGCAGCGCCGCGCGCAACTCGTCCAGCCCGAAGGTCCCCCGGCTGTCACACTCGACGTAGCGGCGCGTCGCGACCCGCCCCCAGGGCAGCAGGTTCGCATGGTGCTCGACGACCGTCGTGACCACCACGTCGCCGGGATCGAGCGCCAACCTGTAGGCGAGGTGGTTGATCGCTTCGGTCGTATTACGACAGATGATCGCAACGTCGTCTCCGCCCACGTCCCTGCCGGCAAAACGGAGCATCGCCTCCCGTGCCCGCTCGTACGCCGTCGTCGCGTACCGGGACTTGCTCCCCGCCCCGCGGTGGACGCTCGCGTACCAGGGAAGGAACTCCGCAACGGCGGCTGCCACCTCGGGGAATGCCGCGGTCGACGCCGCGGCGTCGAGATCGACATAGCGCACGCTGCGCTCGTCGACGAGGGTGACCTCGACGTCCCCACCGACGACGGCGTGAACAGCCGCCCCGGCGTCCGCCCGGGGTGTGTCGGAGGGCGCCTGGCGCCCGGCATCACCGGACAGCGCGGCCGTCATAGTCCAAGAGCCTCCAGGACCGCCCCGATGTCGGCCTCAACTGCGACGGGCACGGCGATCTGGCTGATCGCGAGGTCCGGGTCCTTGAGGCCGTGACCGGTCAACACGCACACGACTGTCGACCCCGCAGGGACCCCCACCTTCATCAGGCCCGCCACCGACGCCGCCGAGGCGGCTTCGCAGAACACCGACTCCTCCTCGGCGAGGAAGCGGTAGGCGGCGAGGATCTCCTCGTCTGTCACCGCAGCGATCGCGCCCCCCGACTCCGATGCCGCGGCCGTCGCCCCGTACCACGAGGCCGGGTTCCCGATGCGGATGGCTGTCGCGATCGTCTCAGGCGACTCGATGGGGTGACCCGCGACGATCGGTGCGGCACCGGCGGCTTGAAAGCCAAACATGCGCGGCAGATGCGTCGATCGCCCCGCTTCCCGGTACTGCAAGTACCCCTTCCAGTAAGCGGTGATGTTGCCGGCGTTGCCGACGGGGATGCAGTGCACGTCCGGCGCGTCACCGAGCACGTCGATGATCTCGAACGCGCCAGTCTTCTGGCCTTCGATGCGGAACGGGTTGATCGAGTTGACGACGGTCACGGGCGCCTTCTCGGCAAGCGCGCGCACGAGAGCGAGCGCCTGGTCGAAGTTCCCACGGATCTGCAGGACGCGTGCGCCGTGGACCAGCGCCTGGGCGAGCTTGCCGAGGGCGATATGACCCTCCGGGATGAGCACGGCGCTCGTCAGCGACGCCCGAGCTGCGTAGGCCGCCGCCGATGCCGACGTGTTGCCCGTCGAGGCGCAGACGACGGCTTGCGCCCCTTCTTCGGCGGCCTTGGTGATCGCAAGCGTCATCCCGCGGTCTTTGAAGGACCCGGTCGGGTTCATGCCCTCGAACTTGAGCAGGACGCGTGCCCCGACGCGCGCGGACAGGCGCGGCGCTTCGAGCAACGGTGTCCCGCCCTCCAACAGGGTCACCACCGGCGTCGCGGGACCGACCGGCAGGTACTGGCGGTACTCCTCGATGATGCCGCGCCAACCGAGTGTCACGGCAGATCCTCCCCGCCGGCGACGCGCACCATGGCGCCGACGTGCTGGACGACGTCGAGGTGGGAGAGCCCTTCGATCGTGGCCTGGACACCGTCCTCCCGAGCCGTATGTGTGAGGAAGATGAGGTGCGCGACACCCCCTTGGGGCCCGTCCTGTTCCATGGAGCGGATCGAGACCTGGTGGGTGCCGAACACCTCCGCCACAGAGGCGAGAACACCCGGGCGGTCGGTCACGTCGATGTTGAGGTAGTACTGCGTCTGCAGCTCCCCCATCGGGCGGATCCGCGCCCGGGGGCGACCCGCGTGGGTCCCCGCAAGACCTGCGCGCACAGGCGCACCACCATCGCCGTCCGTGGCATGCCGGCGCGCGAGAACGGAGCGGGCGGCGGCCACGAGGTCCCCGAGGACGGCGCTTGCCGTCGGCCTTCCCCCCGCGCCCAGGCCGTAGAACATGAGCTCGCCCGACGCCGCCCCTTCGACGAAGACCGCGTTGTGTGCGCCGCGGACGGCGGCAAGCGGGTGCGCGAGCGGGACCATGGCCGGATGGACCCGCACTGAGATGACCGGCCCGCCGTCACGGGCCCGGCCATCTCCTCCCCGTTGCGCTCCGTCGGGGGCCGCACGTTCACACACGGCGAGAAGCTTGACCGCATAGCCCATGCGCCGGGCGAAGTCGACGTCGACCGGCCGTAGCGCCGTGATCCCCTCCCTGTAGACGTCGTCGGCCGAGACGTCGCAACCGAAGGCAAGGCCGGCGAGGATCGCCGCCTTGGCGGCCGCGTCATGGCCCTCGACATCGGCGGCAGGATTCGCCTCGGCGAAACCGAGGGCCTGGGCCTCGGCGAGCGCGTCGGCGTATGCCATGCCGTCGTCGGTCATGCGGCACAGCACGTAGTTGGTCGTCCCGTTCACGATTCCCATGATGCGCTCGATGCGCTCCCCGACGAGCGACGCGCGCAGCGGGCGGACCAGAGGGATCGCGCCGGCGACGGCCGCCTCCATCTCGACTTCGACGCCCGCCCGGTCGGCCGCGGCCAAGAGCTCTCCTCCGTGCGCTGCGAGCAGCTCCTTGTTGGCCGTCACCACGGGCTTCCCGGCCTCGAGGGCACCGAGCAGGAGCTTGCGGGCAGGATCGATCCCGCCCATGAGCTCGACGACGACGTCGACGTCGGCGGCGCCGACGACACCGGCGGCGTCGCCGGTCAACAGATCCTTCGGGATCTGCGCTCCCCTTTCCTTGCCCGGATCGCGCACGGCGATCCGGGTGATCTCGAGCCGAGCCCCCGTCCGTTGCGCGACGGACTCGGCCTGCTCGCCGACGAGGGTGACGAGCGCCGCACCAACGGTTCCGCACCCAAGCAGGCCAACCCGCACCCTGTCATCGATCACCGGATCACGCTACCGCCCGGCGGGGACCACGCTGGGATGCCGGTCCCGGTGCGACCGGTGCGCGGCTACACGTCAAGGCGCAACAGGTCCTCGTCGGTTTCCCGGCGAACGACCGTGCGCACCGCACCGTTGCGCACGAAGACGACGGCGGGGCGCGGGACCTTGTTGTAGTTCGACGCCATCGCGTAGCCGTAGGCGCCGGTGACCGGTGTCGCGAGCACGTCACCGACGGCGAGATCGGCCTGGACATGCGCGTCCCGTACCAGGACATCCCCGGACTCGCAGTGCTTGCCCGTCACGGTCACCGCACGTTCCCGCCGGGCGGAGACGGCCCGCGGGAGGAAGGCCTCGTAACCGGATCCGTAGAGGACCGGACGGGGATTGTCGCTCATCCCTCCGTCGACGGCAGCCCACGTCCGGATCCCCGGGAGCTCCTTGATCGTGCCCACGCGGTAGAGGGTCAGGGCCGCTCCCGCTGCTATTGCTCGCCCCGGTTCGGCCGTCAAGCGCGTGCCTGCGGGGATGGCGTGCTCGGAGATGGCGGCGCGCAGGCGCTGGGCCCACGTTGTGATGGACGGGGCCGACTCCCCGTTGAGGTAGGCGACACCGAGACCGCCCCCTATGCAGAGCTCGTCGAGGCCGAGCCGGGTGAAGAACCCGGCGAGCACCTCGATCGCCTTGGCGTAGGAGTCCAGCAGGAAGATCTGGCTCCCGATATGGCAGTGGAGGCCCGCCAGCGTGAGGCGCGGGATGGAGCGCACCCGCTCCACGGCGCGCGCTGCCGCACCCGAGGCCAAGCTGAAGCCGAACTTCGTGTCTTCCTGGCCCGTCATGACGTACTCATGGGTGTGGGCCTCGACGCCGGGCGTGACCCGCACGAGGACAGGTTGGGGACGCGATGCAGCCGCGCTTGCTCCGGGGCCGGCCGCAAGGAGCCTCTCCAGCCTGTCGATCTCGTCAAAGGAGTCGATGACGATCCTCCCGACACCGGCGTCGACAGCCCGGGCGATCTCGTCGTCGCCCTTGTTGTTGCCGTGGAGGACGAGGCGGGACGCATCGACGCCGGCGGCAAGAGCGACATTGAGCTCTCCGCCCGTCGCCACGTCGATGCACAGTCCCTCGGAGGCGACGAGCTCCGCCATCGCCCGGCAGAAGAACGCCTTCGATCCGTAGGCCACGCCGTCGTCGAATGCGGCGCGGGCCTCGCGGGCGCGCACGCGCAGGTGCTCCTCGTCGTAGACGAACAGGGGTGTCCCCATATCGCCGGCCAGGTCGACGACGTCGACGCCCCCGACCACAAGGTGCCCGTTCGCCGCGACCTCGGCGGTGAGCGGGAGGAGGCTTGCTTCGAGAGGGGCGGCCGGGTCCTGTCGCGGGTCCGTCCCCGGGTCCGTCCCCGGGTCCTGCCCGCCCGTGTGCGCGGAGGGGCCGGCCCCCTCGGCGGCGCCGTCGGCCCTCGGGCTCTCTTCGCTTGGAGCGGGGGTGCTCACATCGACTCCGGGGCGTGGACGCCGAGCAGGTCGAGAGCCACGGCGAATCCGATGCGCGCCGCTTCGACGAGCCACAGACGGGCCTGGGTGACCGCGGGCGCCACGTCGGGCCCGAGGACTTGGCAGTCGTGGTAGAAGCCGTGGAAGTCGCCCGCAAGACCGCGAACCCAGGTCGTGACCCGTGCCGGGGCCCGTGTCGCGCACGCCGCGACGACGACGTCGGGCAGCTCCTCCAGGCGGCGGAGAAGATCGAGCTCGCGGGGGTGACGCAGCACAGACAGGTCGGCGTCGTCGATGGGCAGTCGGTCGACGCCGCGCTCGGCCCCCTTGCGCTCGATCGAGGCGATACGGGCGTGCGCGTACTGGACGTAGAACACCGGGTTCTCCATCGACTGCGCGCGCACGACCGACAGGTCGAGCGTCGTCGCTTGGTCGACGGAGCTCATGAGGCTGAGCAGGCGCGTCGCGTCCGGCCCGATGTCGGCGACCAGGTCGTCGAGGGGCACGAAGTTGCCCGCCCGCTTCGACATGGTTGCCGCAGCCCCTCCGTCGACGAGGGAGATCATCTGGCCCAGCTTGACCTCGAGACGCCCCGGGTCGACGCCCAAGGCCGCGACGCCGGCAAAGAGGCTCGCGACGTGGCCGTGGTGGTCGGCGCCGAAGACGTCGATCACCCGGTCGAAGCCGCGCACGATGAACTTGTCCCGGTGGTAGGCGAGGTCGCCCGCCAAGTAGGTCGCGTCACCATCGGACTTGACGAGGACGCGGTCGCGGGTGTCCCCGAGCTTGGTGCTGCGCAGCCAGAGGGCGCCGTCTTCCCGGTCGACGAGGCCCCGGCTCTCGAGGTCGGCGACCATCTCGGCCACGGCACCCGACTCTTCGATCGACGCCTGGCTGTACCACTCGTCGAAGACGATGCCGATCGAGGAGCAGGTCGCCTGGATGTTGGCGAGGATCTTCTCCGCAGCCCAACGGCCGGCGACGAGGACGTCGTCGGGACCGTCGTAGGCGCGTGCGAGGTCTGCGACGTAAGCCCCCTGGTAGCCCTCGTCGGGCACCGGATCCCCCCGGCGGCGAGCAAGGAGGCTCTCACCCAGGCGGCGGATCTGGCCTCCGGTGTCGTTGACGTAGTACTCCCGGCTGACCGACCAACCGCAGCGTTCGAGCAGGCGTGCCACCGAGTCCCCGTAGGCCCCCCACCAGCCGTTGCCGACGTGCAACGGGCCGGTGGGGTTCGCCGAGACGAACTCGACCTGGACACGCTCCCCCTTCCCGAGATCGAAGCGCGCGTAGCTCTCGACGCCGGCGGCGACGACGTCGACGAGCACGTCGTCGAGCCAACCCGGATCGAGACGCAGGTTGACGAAACCGGGGCCTGCGATCTCGACGGACCGGACGTGCGGCAGCGAGGCCGCGACCAGAACGTCGCCAAGCTCGGCCGCAAGATCCCGGGGCCGGCGCCCGGCCGCCTTGGCGCAGACCAGAGCCGCATTCGACGACCAGTCACCGTGCTCGGGCTGGGCAGGACGTTCCAAGCGGACCGACTCCGGCACCTCGGCGATACCGAGGTCTGCCAGAGCAGTGGCGATTGCGGCGGTGAGCTGGTCTCTGATCGGCATGGGCTCAGTGAGGATGGCCCACGAAGGGTTACCATGCAACCGGAGAACCGCGAGAAGGCCATGCGGCCGCCGTGAATCCGCCCCGGACACCGCGTTCACGGCGAAGGGCGGCAGGCTACCGGTTCACCCCCCGCCCTCGTAGCTCAGGGGATAGAGCACCGGCCTCCGGAGCCGGGTGCGCAGGTTCGAATCCTGCCGGGGGCGCCGGTCCTGACCAGCAGAAACAAGCAGGCCAGGGCCATCGCCGGTTGACCGCCCGAGACCCCCACAGACCCCTGTTTTCCGCTGTTTGGGGGAGGGCTGGGGGAGGAGCGATCGGGGACGAAAGGCCCGATGCGCGCACGATCGAAAGAGCCGTGACGCCTTGGCGGCTGTGCGATCTGCCGACCGCGGAGGTCGTCGCGCGCGGCACGATGCCCGCCACAGGCCTCCATGAGACCGTGCCACTCACCTCGCCGGTCGATGCCGGGAGCCCTCGCATCTCTTGCCTCTGTTCTATATCTCTAGTACAATGGCGCACATGGAGGGCTGGCGGTGATCCGGTTTCGCCTCGACGCGAGGTCCGGCGTGCCGATCTACCGTCAGATGGTCGACCAGGTCCGCCAAGCGGTCCGCCTTGGACTGCTCCGGCCCGGTGACCGCCTCCCCACCGTGCGCGAGGTCGTTGGCCACATCCCGGTCAACCCCAATACCGTCCATCGCGCCTATCGCGACCTCGAGGCCCAGGGGGTCGTCGAGGGAAAGACCGGCCTGGGCACCTTCGTCCTGAGATCGCTTCGGCCAGTCCCCCCCGAGGTCTCGGACGCCCTCCGGGCCGAGCTGGCATCGGCCATCGCATGGGCCTCCGCCGCGGGCCTCGACGAAGAGAGCATCGACGCGTGCTACACCGCTGCCAAGACCGACGCCTCCAACCGGACAGCCCCGGCCCGGGGAGCCGGCCAGGCCTCCACGAGAGCGCTTCAGCGCAGCCGCGCCTCGACCCAGGACAGGACGGCGGCAAGGAGGGCGGTGCCGTGACGGACGTCGTGGTCACAGAAGGGCTCTCCAAGCGCTACCGGCTCACCTGGGCTCTCCAGGACTGCACCTTGGCGCTTCCGGCCGGGCGGGTCATCGCCCTGGTGGGCCCGAACGGGGCGGGCAAGTCGACATTGCTGCGCATGGCCGCCGGCCTCGTGCGCCCGACGGCGGGGAGCGTCAAGGTCTTCGGCCACGACCCCTTCGACCAGTCCGGTGCGGATGCGGCACGGGTCGGCTTCCTCGACCAGGAGCGGCCCCTCATCCACTCTTTCTCCGCGTCTGCAATGGTCTCGCTCGCCCGGCAGATGAACCCGTCATTCGACGAGGCGGCGGCGCAGCGCTACTTGGCTGAGGTCGGGATCCCCCTGGGCGCCAGGATCGCCAAGCTCTCCGTCGGCCAGCGCGCCCAGGTCGCCCTGGCCCTGCGGAATCTGTCAATAGGTAATTGCCGAATGTTTACGCGCTTTGGATGGATGGTCTGTTGATCCAGGCCTTGGTCGGCACCCGATGGGGAGCCGGTCGCTTGGTGAAGCGTTCAGGGTGCGCTCGGGCGGCGGCATCCAAGCTGGCCTGCCGGCGTGCGACGATCATCTCGTGACGACCGGCGTGCAGGTCGGCGGGCCGGAGATATCCGATGCCCGAGTGGTAGTGCTCCTCGTTGTACCAGTGGAAGAAGCTGCGGCACCATGACCTGGCGGCCTTGATCGAAGCGAAGCGCTCGGGGTAGTTCGGCCGGTACTTCAAGGTCTTGAAGTGGCTTTCGATGTACGGGTTGTCGTTGGATTAACCGGCCAATCGGGGCTCGGACTTGTGGACAAGTTGCTGTTGCGACAGGTCACTTGATCCCGGTGGATCGGCGGAGGCGGCGGAGCTGTTCCTCGTGGCGGCTGACCCGCTCGGCGATCGCCTCCACTGCATCGCGAAGGTGCCGGACCTCGGCAACGACGCCCGATAGCGTTCGAGGAGCGCGTCCCTGCTGACGGTGCTCTTCGACGACCGTGCGGAGATTCTCGTCTCGATAGAGAGTCGTCCGGCTGATCCCCGAGCGCGCCGCGACGGCTGGGAAAGTGACGGGTTCTGCATCACGCAGTAGGTCTGCGCACGCGCGCTCGACCTTGGCGAGCGTGCCCTTGGACGTCATCCGGCTTGGCCTTGTGCAAGAAGGGTGTCGAGACGGGCGATGAGCCGACGGTGCCGGTTCGCCTCGTCGATCCATCCGCGCTCCTCAGCGTCTTTCGCCAGCGCCTCGGCGTCGATCCGCTGGACGGCGAGCACCGAGACGCTGGCTGCGTCGGTCCGAAAGCTCGTACAGTGCTCGCAGATGTTGGCATAGGGGCAGGCGCCCTGGGCCGGCGCGCGCAGACAGTAGCCGCCGGTGAGCCGGGCCTTGATGGCCGGCGCCGCCTTCCAGTCATCGTCGGAGGCGACCGGGATGCGCCTAGGACCTTCGGGGAGCGGCCCGATGCGCGCTTTGGCGAGGTCGAGTGCCCGCTCGTACTCGGCGCGCACCGTCTGGTCGAACAGGCGTCCGTAGCGCAAGCTCATCTCGGCTGAGACGTGTCCCAAGAGCGCCATGAGCGACTGGAGGGACACGCCCGCGTTCACAAGGGCCGTCGCATACGTGTGCCTGAGCTGGTGGCTGGTCACGTGACCGAGCCCCGCCTCACCAGCTGCGCGATCGAGCTCACGGCGTAGTGCTTGCTGGCCCAACCGACGGCCATGGTGGGTGAAGAGGAACTGTGCGGGCCGCCCAGTGCGCGGGTGCGGGAGCGGGCGTCCCTCCGAACGGGTGGCCACAATGCGGTCGATGAGGGCGATGCTCTCGTCGTCGAGGGGCACCATTCGTTCTGAATCGAGCTTGCCCAACGGCACCTTCAGCCACGCACCGTTGGCCGGAATCTCGTGCACGCAGTCGAGCTCGAGGTCGAGCAGCTCGCCGATACGGAGCCCACACGCCCGCTGGAGCAACAAGGCGTCCGCTGCGAGGCGGAACTCGGAGCGCTCGAGCGCCTCGGAGAGCCGCCGGTCGGCGTCGACCGGCAAGTAGCGCGGGAGCGGGCGGGGCAGGCGAGGGATGTCAGAGCGGAAGACGAGTCGGCGGGCAGGCGCGTCGTCCCAGCCCCACTCACCGATGTCGGTGAGCAAGGAAGACAGCGTGTGGACGCGCCGCGCCTGGTCGGCCTTCGTGATGAGATCGCCGTTCTTCATGTTGATCGCGGTGGCGAGCGAGTTGAGGTAGGGCTCGATGTGGCGCCGTCGATCGAGATCGGCAAGGGAAGCGAGTCCTGGGTCGGTCGTCGCGAGGAAGCGGCCGAAGTGCGCGAGACGCGTCGCCATGGTGGTGACCGTGCCGGGCACGCAGGTCCCGGACTTGCGCTCGAGATAGGCGACGAACGCCGGACGCAGTGCCGGCGTGACGTCGACCATGCGCTCTTCGAGGGAGGAGGGGCCTCTGCTCTTCGGCGGCGTCTCGACGATGCCGAGGTGGAAGAGCACCCGGTGTGCCGCAGAGAGCGCAGACGCGTAGTGGCTCCATCCATCACCGGTGGATTGCTCGCGCTCGCCGCAGGCGTCCGCCATTTCGCTGAAGTCGGACAGGGTCAGGTCGTCGAGTTGACACCCGGCTTGGATGAGGAGCCGGCCCACGGACTGCGACGCCACCCGGAGCGCCTGGATCGGCGTGAAGCCGATCGACTCGGCGCCTTGGCGAAAGCGCGCCATGTCGGCCTGGATCGGCGTGCCGGGAAGGTCGCGCCAGAAGCTCGAGAGCTTTCTGCGCACGAGGTAGTCGTAGCCGGGCCGCAGGTGGCCGTGCAGCATCAAGAAGGTGAAAAACGACGACATGTTGGGGTCGATGACGAGCCGAGCGGTGAGCGGCTGGGCAGCCCACGATTGGGGGTCAGGGAAGCGGCGCAAGAACCGCCGGGCATTGTCTTCGGAGTGGACATGCCCGTGCCCGGTACGTGCGAGATGGGCGGCGTAGTCGGCGAGAAGATCCCTCACCGGGCGTTCAGCGACGCGTGCGCTGGCATTCACGGGCGGCATCGAACTCGGCCTTGACGTGGGCGGGGGCGAGGTGGACGTATCGAGACGTGGTGTCGATGTGGGCGTGGCCCAAGAGTGCCTGCATGACCGCCAAGTCGACACCGGCTTCTGCGAGCGCGGTCCCGAAGGTGTGGCGCAACGCGTGGGGGTGCCCGGCGGGGACCCCAGCCTTCTCCCGGTGGTAGCGGAAGATCCTGCGCAAGCCGGCCGGGGTGAGCGGCTGACCGCGATGTGCGCCCTTGGCCACCACGAAGAGCTCGGTGTTCGTGGTCTCGGGCCGCTCGGCCAGCAGGTAGGTCTGGATCATCCCGGCCACGTCGACGTCGAGGGGGACGCGCCGTTCCTTGCTGCCCTTGCCGTGGACGAGGAGCCAGCGTCCCCCGAGGTCGACGTCTTTGACCTGGAGACCGAGCACCTCACCCGATCGAAGCCCGCAGAACACCATGAGCCCGGCGATCGCCCGGTCCCGGAAGCTCCGGAGGCTCCCCACGAGTGCCACGACCTCCTGGCGGTCAAGCGACCTCGGCAGGAGGCGCGGCTCGCGAAGCCGCAAGGGCGAGCGGTAGCGGGGGCGGCGGTCCACGTGAGCGAGCAGTCCGGCGCGCTCCCCAGCAGAGAGGCGCCTCGCTTCCTTGCCTTTCGGCACCGGGTTGCGCGCATCGGGGTCGCGCATCGCCCGGAACGAGAACATTCCGGAGATGGCAGCGAGGCGGTGGTTGATCGTGGCGGGCGCGTAGCCGTTTGCGCGTCTGCCGTCCATGCGCACCACATTGCGCCCTGGCCTCCCCGGCACGCTCGCTTGTCGGCACGACGCGAGGAACCTCAGCAACACGTCGGTCGTCACGGCGTCGAGTGCGATCGCTTCATCCGCGAGCCAACGGCAGAACGGAAGCACCGAGTAGGCGTAGGCGCGGACGGTCTGCGCCGAGTAGTTCCGATCCGCGAGGTAGCTGAGGTAGTCGTTCGCAAGGACGACCGCGTCGCTTGCGGCTCCGGGCCCGATCCGCCACTCCCCGCCGTCACGCACGACGCTCAGCTTGTCTGCCATGGAACATCAG
>JAJZBS010000085.1 GCA_021851885.1 Actinomycetes bacterium
GCTCCAGGTGCCACTGTCGGCCACCGTCTTGTTCTCCAACGACGTCCTCGAACAGAACCTCGACTCGGCCGGGCGCATCCGCGTGGCCCTGCCGACGAATCCAGGGGGACAGGTGCAGGTTTCAGGCGGTTCAGCGGGCGGAACAGCACAGAATGGGCCGTGGGCCACGGTTGGTTGCTGTGGTGCGACGATCACAATGGCGAGCATCAACGGTCCCGGCGTCTTCCGCGGGCTGACACTGAACACGTACGGGTGGGCCTGCGGCTGCTGGAACCCGGACGGATCGGTCATTGTGATCATCGACGGGCAGATGGTGTTCAACTATGCGCAGTCGAACCTGGCCGCGAACTGGCTGAGTGACGAGGGCGGCGTCATGGGTGGCCAGTGGCGACCGGCTTGGTGCGGAAATGGACCCTGCGCGACGAGCTACTGGAAGCCACCGGGGGGGATTGCCTTCCAGAACAATGTGACGGTGGAGTTCACCGACTGGACGGGCAACCCGGAGCAGGTGTGGACCGAGGTCTACTGGAACTCGGTCCCGTCGGTTTCAAGCTCGCCGAACTAACCCCGGCGTCGTCACGGTGTCGTCCAGGGCACCGCAGTCGGGATGCGCGCGCCGAGAACGCGCACCGTGTTCGATCGGGGCCAGTGCGGCTCGCGAAAACGTCAAGCGTGGCGACTGTCCGGTTGGTCATCCGCATGGGTGCAACTGGCCCGTGCAACCGTGCTCCGACGGCCTGGCGGTCAGATGGTCCCTCACGTCGTCAGAGGTGGGAGTTGCGCCCGTCGCCGACGGGCAAGGGATGCACCGCGGTGCCTGGAGAGTGCGGGCTGTCGGCGAAGTAGGCAGCGCGCGTCAGGTCTCGGGATTCCTGGAAGGCGCCCGGCCATTCCCTTGCCGGAGTGTCGTTCCGGGCAGCCGGGCGGGTGTCACCCCGGAAGCAGGTGGATGCCGAACGGTGGGCTGATCACGGCGATGACGCTCCCGATGACGTCTGCGGCCGGGATGGCGTGGCCGAAGAGCTCGCGCGAGTCCTCGGAGTGGAGACGATTGTCGCCCATGACGAAGTAGCTCTTGGCCGGCACGCGGTATGGGCCGAAGGTCGATCCCTCCCCGCCGGAGTGGAGATAGGGCTCATTGATGGCATGCCCGTCGACGAGGACGGCCCCGTTCGTGACTTGGATGACTTGACCCGGCAGCCCGATGACGCGCTTGACGAGAACCCTGTCCGCAGGCGGTATGAGCTCGCCGAGGCGGCGCGTAAGGGGGTTGGCAGCGGGCTGAGTTGACGCGACGTAGGCGGGGTTGTGGAAGACGATCACGTCGCCACGCTGTAGCCCGGAGGCTGCGAATCCGATGTGGCTGACCAAGATCCAGTTCCCCGGTTGGATGGTCGGCTCCATCGAGCCGGAGGGGACCGTGTAGAGGGTGAGGGCGCCCGTTACGTCGAGGATGAGAGCGGTGGCCGACGCCAAGGCCAGGAAGGCCACGAGACCGGCCGCCGCGATTGCGACATGGCGCTTGACCCGCTCCCGTCGAGATGGAGCGAGCGTCATCCGATGTCGTCGCTCGCTCCGCGCTCACTCCCGTCTTCCGGTCGATCCACCTGTGTGTCCACTCCGACGCCCGTCTGTGCACCGACGGCTGGATCCAGCCGGCCGTCGGCCGGTTCTTCCGCGGCGATATCCGGGGTGCGCACATCCGCGTCAGGCCCGCTCGCGCCGCCCCTGTCGGCCTCGCCGGCGAAGGCCTCCTCACCGGATGCTCGGTCGTCGCCCTCCGGGAAGGCCCAGGCGGGCTCGGCGGAGTCGTCGCCCGACAGGGGTGTCGCGGCTGCGCCGGTTGGGCTCTCAGGACCCGTCTCGCCTGGGTCGGCCCCGGCGACGGAGTGAGAGATTCGGCGCGCGGCGTAGACGACCAGGGTGACCCCCACGCCGATCAAGATCCCCGCGAAGAACGCGACGACGGTCGATGTGCTCACGCTGGCGATCACGGCCGGATTCCTCCCCTCCTGCGGCGGAGCTGCGTGCCATCTTGCCGACCGCCACAGTGGCACAGCGGCCTCGTTTGCACCATACTTGAGTTCCTTGGCCTTCCGTGGGCATGGTCCGGGGCGGACGTCTCGGAGACGCGTGCGGATCACGGGGACGAAGGTGAGACGAGAAATGGGGGCTTTCGCGCGATGACCGCGACGACGCTGACTGACGGGCAAGCCGGACATGGGCGGGCGCCAGGGAGGGCAAAGCGCCCTGGACCGAGGCGGCACACGGCTCTGACAATGCTGGCCGCTTTGGCGGCTGCTCTCCAGATCGTCGGAATCGCCCTCGCGGGGTCGGCTCTGGTTGGTGTCGCACCGGCATCAGCGACGCCGGCGAACCAGGTCGCGTCCCGGGCGGCCTCGTCGAGCTACGGATGGACTCCGCAGGGAGCCTTCCCCGTCACGTTCAACGCCATCGCCTGCCCATCGAATCAAATGTGCTTGGCGGTGGGATCCCAGATCTCGCAGACCCAGGACGGCGGTCTCGTCTGGACTGAGCAACAGCTCCCGTCGAGTGTGAACGCTCTGAGCGACATCGTGTGCGTGTCCACCTCGGTCTGCTGGGCTTCGGGCCAATCAGGGTCCGTCGGGATTGTCCTCGCGACCTCCGACGGCGGTGCCCACTGGGCGACGGAGACGATTCCGAGCGGCACCTCGGCTGTGACCGGAATGTCGTGCGTCAATGTCAACGACTGCTGGGCGGTCACCTCGAGCGGGGCGATCATCGCGACAACCGATGGTGGGGCGGATTGGGTGACACAGACGACGCCGACCTATGTCAACAACCTCGTGTCGATCTCGTGTACGTCGACAACGCAGTGCTCGGCTATCGGCGCCGTGGCGTTTTCGGGCGGTACGAACGCGACCATCCTGTCGTCGTCGAACGGGCAGACGTGGACGCCGGTCACCTCCAGTTCAGAGAACACCTCGATCTCGGCCATCCCAACGGCGAAGGGTATCTCCTGCGTCGCAGGTAGTTCGCCGGGCACGGTGCAGTGCCTCGCGTCGTTGGCGGGCGGCGGCGTCGCGTACACCCCCGATGCCTACAACGTTTCAGGTCCCACGTGGACGATTGCCAGCTCGTCACCTCCCGGCACGACCTATGGCACGGAGTGCGTGACGGCAACCGCGTGCTGGGCGGCCGGGAGCGGGGGCGTGATCTCGTTCTCAACAGATGGCGGCAACACCTGGGCCCAGCAACCGATAACGACGACGGGGCCGGCGCAGCCGAGCGCCTTCTTCTCCATCGCATGCACGGATGCGAACACATGCTGGGCGGCCGGCTCAGCGGGCAACTCGGGGGGAAAATCTGGATACATCGTGGCCACGACCAACGCGGGATCCAACTGGGGAGCGCAGCAGACGTACCCGCTTTCCGGAGCGCTCAACGGCGTGAGCTGCACGAGCACCTCCGACTGCTGGATGATCGGAGGCTCTTCGGGAACGGGAGCTGCTTCGGTCTCTGGGACGACGAACGGAGGGCAGACGTGGTCCGCCCTGGGGCCTGTGCTCAGCCTCCCGACCGGAGGAAGCGGCACCGATTTGGCGACGAACTTTGCGGGTATCAGCTGCCTCCCTGGCACGGGGGGCGCCTCAGACTGCTGGATAGCTGGTGTCGATCAGAACGGCCAACCGGTCATCGAAGACACGGAGGACGGCGGACAGACCTGGAACTATGAGACGACCGTTCCTGGCGCAGTCGGGGCACTCACCGCTATCACCTGCCCGACCACATCGGACTGCTGGGCCGTGTCGGCCAACGGCTTGGTGATCGCGACAGTAACGGGGGGAGCGAGTTGGACGACCCAAACGCTTCCCACCGGCTACAGCGGGTTCAGCTCTATCGGGTGCGCGAACACCAGCCAGTGCTGGATCGGCGGTGCGAGCAACAAAGGGGCAGCGATTCTCGCGACGGTTAACGGGGGAGCTTTGTGGAAGGCCCAGGCGACGGGCGGCTCGGGTACCGGTCAGACGACCTCGTTCCTGGGAGGGACGGTGACGGGCATCGCCTGCCCGTCCACGAGCGAATGCTTTGCTGCCACCGACGGGGGGATGATCTACAGCACGACCGACGGCGGGCTGTCAGGCAGCTGGAGCTTGTACACCCAGTCCAACGGGTCCAACAGCTTCGGTGGTGGACTTTCGGCGATCACTTGCTTCTCCACGGCTGATTGCTGGGCAGTTGGTGCGGGCGGCTCCGGCGCCGAGGTCGTGACGACACGCGACGGTGGTACAACCTGGATACCCGAGGTCGGTGCGGCGACGACTCCATCGTCCGGCACGGGAATCAGTTGCCCGACGGCACTGGACTGCTGGTATGTGGGGAGTGGGGGAGTCGCCAATACGACGAACGGTGGCGCTGAGGCTCCGCCGGTTGTCTCGTCCGTCACCCCGGCCGGGGGTCCAATCGGGACTGCCACGACCGTCACCCTCAAGGGCAAGTACTTCTTGGACACCGAGTCGGTGAGCTTCGTGGGTTCGGTCGGGGGGTCCTATAACCAGACGGCTGAATTCGTCGTCAACAGCGACACGAGTATGACCGTGACCTCGCCTCCCGATCCAACACCGCAGACCGTTGACATCATCGTTACGTCCCTCGGGGGGGTCTCCCTGACAAATCCTCAGGACCAGTACGTCTACGCCGTGGCGTCGTCGGCGCCGACGATTACGAAGATTTCACCCGCTTCAGGCCCCACCGCGGGAGGGAACAAGGTCGTTATCACCGGTCTGGGCTTTGGTAGTGCAATATCGGTGTCCTTCGGGTCGAACGTTGTGCCCTTCTCTGGTCTCAGCGAGACATCGGGTACCAATGGCGTCGATACCATCGACGTCGGCTCCGTCCCTCCGTCGACCAATGGCAGTCTTGGCCCGGTCACGGTGGTGGTTTCGACCGCAGGCGGCGGGGCCAGTCAAGGTGGAACGGGGAGCACCTACGTCTACGTTGACCCGGGCGCGTACACTCCGATCACGCCCACGCGTATCTGCGATACCCGGCCAAATAACCCCTCTGGGTTGACGAATGGGAACCAGCAGTGCGACAACGGCACCCTCCGTCCGGGCGCGACGAGGAACGTGCAGGTCGCCGGGCTTGATTCGATCCCCTCGCTTGGGGTGACGGCCGTCGTCGTCAATGTGACAGTTGCCTCTCCCTCGGCCTCCGGGTACCTCACGGCCTATCCGACTGGTGATGCGGTACCGGCGTCGTCAAACATCAACTTCACTGCCGGTGATGACGTTGCAAACCTCGCCGAAGTCGAGCTCGGCCAGGGAGGGCAACTATCGTTCTACAATGGATCGGCTGGGACGACGAATGTCATCGTCGATGTCGAGGGCTTTGTCGGACCCCAGGGCGGGACCTCCCTGTACACGTCGATGAGCCCAGTGCGCATCTGCGATACAAGGGCGAACAATCCCTCGAACCTGTCCGGCGTCGCCGCTAAGTGCGGCGGCGGCACTCCGATCACAACGGCGAGCCCGTTGACCGTCCAGGTGACGGGCCTTGACTCGATCCCGTCGGATGCGACTGCCGCCGTCCTGAACGTGACGATGGTCCATCCTCAGATTGCGCCGGGTCAGTACGCCTATATAACCGCGTATCCTGGCGACGCAGCGCAGGCTCCGACGGCAAGCAACGTCAACGCCACGGCAGGGGCGATCGTACCGAACCGGGTCATCGTGCCACTCGCATCTGACGGTTCGGGCACCATCAAGCTTGCTGCATCAGTGACCACGGACGCGATCGTCGACGTGTCGGGGTACTTCCAGCCGGTCGCAGACGGGCTCGGCACCCAGTTCACCCCGACGTCTCCGGCCCGTATTGTCGACTCGCGGTGCGTGGGAACCAACCCGCCCACGTACTGCGCAGGCGAGGGCATCCCGACCCAGAACGGAGCTCTGGCAGCGTTGGGCCCGGGAGGATCGATGACCGTCCAGGTGGCAGGCGTCGGCAACGTCCCATCGAGCGCGACCGCCGTTGTTGCCAACGTGACCGTTATCGGCGGGACGTCCCCCAGCTATCTGACCGTGTACCCGGGTGGGACGGGTTCTAGCCCGCCGGTTGTCTCGGACCTCAACTGGGCGAGCGGTGAGACGGTGCCGAACCTCGTGGTCGCGATGCTCTCGCCGAGTGGGACGATCACGATCTACAACGCTGTGGGAACGGTCAACGTGGTTGTCGACGTTATGGGCTGGTACCAGTAGCCAGAGCGACCTCTCCAGGGGCGAACGAATCGGTGCCTCGCGGTCCGGCTCCTTCCGGGCAGGGGTGGCCGGCCGACGATTGGGAGGTGGGGCCACCTCCCGGCACGGCGCGCCTTGAGGCCTTGGTGGCCGAAGCGTTCGGCGACCGGGATCTGATCGGGAAGACGTTCGCGGTCCTGTGTGTGCACGGTGGCCGGATTGTCGCGGAGCGCTACGGCGGGGCGATCGAACGCTTTGATGGCCCGCCGCTGATCGTCGATCGGACGACTCCCCTGTTGTCGTGGTCGGTGGCCAAGTCTGTCCTGCACGCGGCGATCGGCATTCTCGTCGCCGATGGGCTTGTCGACGCCGACGCCCCTGCGGAGGTGCCCGGCTGGCAGGGGCCTGATGATCCGCGCCGTTTGATCACCGTCGCTCAGATGCTCCAGATGCGCGACGGGCTGGCTTTCGTGGAGGACTACGTCGACGGCACATCGGACGTGATCGAGATGCTGTTCGGGCGCGGCAAGGACGATGTCGCCGCCTTTGCGGCCGACCGTCCGTTGGCCTTCACGCCCGGCGAGCACTTCAGCTATTCGAGCGGAACCACGAACATCCTTTCTGGGATCGTCGCCCGGGCGACTGCCCCGTCCGGTGGCTACGCCCGATTCCTTGCTGAACGCCTCTTCACCCCGCTCGGCATGGTCTCCGCGCAGCCGGGATTCGACGAAGCGGGGACGTGGATAGCGTCCTCCTTCCTCCACGCGACGGCGCGTGACTTCGCTCGGTTCGGATATCTCTATCTGCGGGACGGGGTGTGGAACGGTGAGCGCCTCCTGCCTGCGGGATGGGTCGACCGTGCTCGCCGAGAGATCTCGGTCGAAGAAGAGACCGGCGACTCTTACGGCGAGCACTGGTGGCCGCTGTGCGACGGCGAAGGCTCCTTTCGGGCAGCCGGGTACGAAGGCCAGATGATCGTCGTCTGCCCTGAGCGGGATCTCGTCGTTGTCCGGCTTGGCAAGACCGCCGAAGAGCGCACGCCGGATCTGACCCGCTGGCGCCAAGACGTCGTGTCGTGCTTCGCCGTGCGAGAGGACGGGCCCGGCCCACTAGCCTGATCCCGAGGCAGCCACAGGCCTGCTGCAGGTGGCCCGCCAACGAAGGAGGTGCCATGCCGGCCGTTACCGTCGACGACATCGTTTCCCTCGATCGCATTGCCCCGCCTGTGGGCGAAGGCCCCGCGTCGGTGCCTCGCCCTGTCGCATCGGTGACAACGGCTCCCCGGGGCATCGAAGGCGAAGGGTTCCCCGTGTGGCGCGCGTTTGCCGGGGTCAGCATGGCCGCCCTCGATCCCTTCGTGCACATGGACCAGATGGGCGAGGTCGAATACGCCCCGGGTGAGGCCAAAGGGACGCCATGGCACCCACACCGGGGCTTCGAGACGGTCACCTACATGATCGACGGCACGTTCCGCCACCGCGACTCGACGGGCGGAGGCGGTCTCATCACCGACGGCGACACCCAGTGGATGACGGCCGGTGCGGGGATCTTGCACATCGAGGCACCTCCCGAGGCCCTCGTTGTCAGCGGCGGGCTGTTCCACGGCATCCAGCTCTGGGTCAACCTGCCCGGTGCCCAGAAGTGGGTCCCTCCCCGCTACCAGGACATCGGGCGCTCGCGCGTGGCACTGGCGGCTTCGGGTGACGGTGGTGCGCTGGTTCGTGTCATCGCGGGCGACGTGGCCGGGATCCGCGGTCCCGGCGTCACGCACACCCCGATGGCGATGGTCCACGCGACCCTGAGCCCTGGTGCGCACCTCGCCCTGCCCTGGGAGCCGTCGTTCAACGCGCTCGTCTACGTGCTGGCCGGCCGGGGGCGCGTCGGCCGAGAGCGGGCCCCCGTCAACGGCGGGATGCTGGCCGTCCTTGGACACGGCGGGTACGTTGCCGTGGAAGCGGACGACCAGCAGGACGGCAAGAGCCCAGCCCTCGACGTCCTCGTCCTTGGAGGCGCCCCGATCCGGGAGCCGGTCTTCCACGCGGGCCCTTTTGTCATGAACACGCGGGCCGAGGTTCTCCAGGCGTTCGAGGACTACCAATCGGGGCGTATGGGGGCCATCCCCGCCGACGGCTGAGGTGCGTGGCAAGGGCTCGCAGCGGCGCTTTCACCTTGTGGATCGGCTGCCGGCGGGGCGCTCAGGCGGTGAGGTAGAGGAACCCCTGCTCGTCGGTGACCGGGATGCCCGCGGCATCGAGGGCCGCCTGCCAGTCTCCTTTGACCGCAGGGTCCGTGTCCTCCATGCCGTGGTCGGAGAGGACGAAGATGGCGGTGGACCCGGATTTCCCACTGTCGTCGATCGTCGCGAGCAGCTCTCCGAGACGCGCGTCCGTATCGTGGATGGCGGCCCTCGCGATCGGGCTGTCCGGGCCACCTTTGTGCCCCGCCGTGTCGACCAAGGTGAAGTTGATCCAGGTGAACGTGGGTGGGCCGTCGCTCCACTGCTGGACGAACTGGTTGACAGCTGCGTGGTCGATCATCGAGCACCAGCTGTACCCCTCGTCGGCAGCTGTGTGCTCGGCATTGGCATGGGGGACGCCGCTACCGGCGCTGTCGATGGCCGGCATGGCCCCCGCGCGGACATGGGCGAAGGTCGAGAAGTCGGCTCCCGTGTCACACGGCTCGTTGATGGCAGCGCTGCGCGCCCCGGGGACACTGCGGGCGACGGCGGCAAAGAGAGTCTCGACATCGCTCGAGAGGTTGTTCATTGCGAACGCCCATGTCGCCGGCGACTCGGTGACGATGCGGGCTCCCGTCGCCCTGTCACGCCAGGCGTTGTGCAGGATCCCGTGGTGGGCCGGCTGGGATCCCGTGATCGCCGAGGTGTGGTTCGGCAAGGTCACCGTCGGCGACGAGGCGATGGCTCCGTGGGTGAACAGGGATCCTGTCGCGATCAAACGCGCGAGGCTCGGTGCTTCTCCTCTGGCGGCAAGGTCACGGGCGACGTCGAGATTGCACCCGTCGATGAGAACGCAGACGACATGAGCTGGCGGGCTCGCGGCGGGGTCGATCAGCTCCGGGATGATCTCGCCGTCTTGGCGGGCGAGGAGGGCGTCGGCACGCGGCCCTCCGTTGGGTCCGACACCCCCGCTGGGCCGTGCGCCGAGAAGGGCGAGGACCGTTGGGGCGATGTCGATGATCCGGCAGGAGCGATCCTGTTCGCCCAGGGAACGGATCCCGGATCCGGCGGCCAGGAAGACCGCCCGCGACTGCACGCTGTCGACGGAGCCGTGCTCGCCCCGGTTGCCTCCGCGCTCTTCCCAGTTGTGCGCTGCGGTGTGGACCGCGTAGACGTCCGGTGCGTCGCGGTGGTCGAAGATCTGGGCCAGCTCGTCGTAGGCATGGGGATAGCTGTTGGCGCGCCGGTCGGGATAGGGCGAGGCACGCAGCTGGTCGATGCCGGTGAAGCGGCCGGTGGCCTGGTCTGCGAGGGGATTGCGCCCGTCGACGCTCTCGATCGAGTAGCTCCATCCGTGCCCGTCGCGCACCCGCCCGTAGATGACGCACCCGTCGTGTGCGCGCACACCGAATCGGTCTTGCCCCATGGACCAGGCGACGAGCTCGACGATAGGTTCGAGCTCGTCCGAGCAGAGGATATCGAGAGCCCGTTCTCGCCGATCGTCCGGGGCGTGGGGGAGGGCTAGGGCCGGCGCAGCTGTCCGCTCTTCCATCTCCGCATGCTAGGCGCCCGGCGCACGGTGTGGACTGGCGCGCGCGGCTCGCGTGGCGCCGGTAGGTGCCGGTACTGTACAAAGGGCATCTATGGTCGGCCGTCCTTCGTCGCGCGCCGACGGCTCGTTCCGATACGTCCCTGCTCTGGACGGCCTGCGCGCCCTCGCCGTGGCGGGGGTCATGGCCGACCATGGCGGCATTTCGTGGATGGTCGGGGGCTACCTGGGGGTTGACGCCTTCTTCGTCCTCTCGGGCTTTCTCATCACGTCTCTCCTGGTCGCCGAGTGGGGGGTGAGCGGGGGGATCGGGCTGCGCGCCTTCTGGGCCCGGCGCGCCCGGCGCCTGCTGCCGGCTCTGTTCCTGGTGATCGTCGCCATCACGATCTACGCGGGCGTCAGCGGCTACGGCGCCGACCACCCCGCGTTGCGCCTCGACGCATTCTCGACGCTTTTCTACGTCGCCAACTGGCATTTCATCCTGGCTGGGAGCAACTACTTCACGGCCTCTGGGCCCGTGTCCCTCCTCCTGCATACCTGGTCCCTGGCGGTCGAGGAGCAGTTCTACCTGGTCTGGCCTCTCGTCACCCTGGGCGTCCTCGCCTTGAGCACCAAGAGGAGGAAGGCCGCCCAGGACCCCGTGCGGACCCTTGCGCCGCTCCTCGTCGTCGCCGCCGTCCTGTCCGTCGCTTCGGCGGTCGAGATGGCGCTGCTGTACCGGCCCGGCTCCAACGCGACACGCGTCTACTTCGGCACCGATACCCACGCCGTCGGACTCCTGGCGGGAGCAGCCCTCGCTGTCGGCCTGGCGATGTGGCGCCGCCGGCCAGCCGCGCGGTCAACTGCTCCGGCGGTCCATGGAGCGCCGGTCGGAGCGGCGCGGACCCTTGCCGGCCAGCTCGTGCTGACGACTCTCGGCGTCGTCGGCGTCGCCGTGGCGGCGTGGGGCTGGACGCACTGGAGTGGCAACGACGCCTTCGCCTACCAAGGCGGGATCGCCGTGTCGGCTCTCGCCATTGGCGCCGTCGTCCTGTGCGTTGCACAGAACCCCGGTGGCGTCCTCGCCAAGGTGCTCTCTATCCCGCCCCTGCGCTACATCGGCCGCATCTCCTACGAGCTCTACCTGTGGCACTGGCCCGTGTTCATACTCCTCGACAGCGCCAACGCGCATCTGAACGGCGCGGCACTCTTCGCAGCCCGATGCGGTGTCTCGCTCGTCCTGTCGGTCGTCTCTTACCACCTGGTCGAACAGCCGATCCGGCGTGGCACGCTGTGGCGGGAGTGGCGCGCGCACATCGGCACGCCCGTCACGGTCGGCGTCGTCGTCGGCTCGATCCTGCTCGCCACTCCTGTCGCCGCCGCGCCGGTGAACCTGTCACCGGCAGCGGTAGCGATCCCGGCCGCGCGGTCGGGATCGCAGCCCAACCAGTCCGCTTCGGTCGGCGCGATCAACGCATCGGGCAGTGCGCCCGGATCGCCGGTGCGCGTCCTGCTCGTCGGCGACTCGACGGCGCTCACGCTTAGCCTCGGGCTGTCGGGGGCCGATCACGTCTACAACGTCGATCTGAACGCACGGCACACACTTCTCGGCTGCGGGGTTGCACAGGGCAACCCGCTCATCGTCCACGGCAAAGTCGGACCTATCCCTGGTGCGTGTTCCCTGACACCCGGTGTCCCGCAGTGGCCCCAGATATGGGAGGCGGCCATCGCCACGTTCCATCCACAGGTCGTCATGCTTCTCGCAGGCCGTTGGGAGGTCATGGATCGCTGGCACGACGGACACTGGGAACACCTCGGTCCGCCGTCGCGCGACCCCCAGTACGACGGCTACATCCTTTCCCAGCTCCAGCGCGCCATTCGCGTCATGACGTCGGGCGGTGCACGTGCGGTCCTGATGACCGCCCCGTGCTATTCGTCGGGCGAGCAGGCGAACGGCGCACCGTGGCCCGAGGACGGCGCCGGTCGGGTCAGCGAGTACAACGATCTCGTGCGCAGGGCCGCCGCAGGGGATCCCACTCACGCGTCGGTCTTCAACCTCAACGCCCTGACATGTCCCGGCGGCCACTTCACCGCGACAATGCACGGCGTCGACATCCGCTGCCCGGACGGGATCCACTTCACGCCAGACGCGGGAAGGTTCTACGCCCCGGCGATTGATCCGTTCGTGGTGGATCTCGCTCGGGCCGGGCCCGGTCGCGTCAAGGCACCGACGATCGATACGAAAGCCCTGGGCACTCTGTCGCCTCGGGTCACATCCGGGTCGGCCGCCTGTAACTACGGAAGCCTCTGACCGAACCACACGCGTCGTGTCGAGTACGTCTCGTCCGCTCATTGTGGGGGGGTGCCTCAGGCCCGCGCCAGACGCCGCGGGGAGACGCCGTGGGGAAGACGCCAGCCTCAAGACGCCGACGTCCCTCGCTATGTCGATGGCGGTGCAGGCGACGATGGTGGGGACGGGTTTGCCGGCGGCGCGAGATCGGGATGGACGGCGGAAGCACACTGCGCGGTGAGGGCGTGGACGAGACGCGATTCGGGCACCCGGCCACTCTCGCTCAACGTCGTCATGAGGGCCTGCCACTGCGCCGAGTCGCTGGCGGCCTCGGCCGCGAGGGGAGCAGCGACGAGGAGCTCGGCGGCGGCCCGGGCACGCTCACGCGCCGCGTTCGCCGAGGCCGGACGGGTCTGGAAGTTCTCGTAGAGGGCGATTGATTGGTTGACGTGGTTGCAGGCCTGACGGGCAAGCGCTATCCCGTTCTGCTGGGCGCAGCCGCCCACGACGACCCCTATGAGGACGCACAATGCCGTCGCCCCCACCGCACGCCATCGGCGGCCAGCAACGAGCCGTGTTGCTGATGACCGCAAGACGGGAAGGGCAGGTGTCCGGCGGCACGCGGTCGCCCGGCGCCGGCCCGTCAGCAAGACCTCACTCGATCCATGCCGGAGCGGCGCGCAGCAGGAAGTTGCTCACCTCCAGGCA
>JAJZBS010000008.1 GCA_021851885.1 Actinomycetes bacterium
CGCGCGGTCCGGCTTGCCGGAGCCGAGAAGGGGGAGGTGGTCGAGGTTGACGACGCGCTCGGGGGTCTTGAAGCGGGCGACGCCGCGGGCCGCGAACCAACGCGCGCACTCCTCCAAGCTCAGCGCGGGCTCGGCGACGACGAAGGCAGCGGCACGCTCGCCCATGAGCGGATCGGGGTATCCGACGACGACGGCGTGGCGGACCGAGGCGTGGGACTCGAGGACGGCCTCGATCTCGGCGGCGACGATGTTCTCGCCGCCACGGATGATGAGGTCGCCGGCGCGGCCTTTGACCTGCAGCCAGCCCGCGTCGTCGACCGAGGCGAGATCTCCGGTGCGGAACCAACCGCCACGCGCGAACGCGGCCACGTTGTGGGCCGGGTTGGCGTAGCCGGCGAACAGCTCCGGGCCCCGCACCGACAGCAGGCCGACGGACCCGGGCGCCAGGCGCCGCCCGGAGCCCGGGTCGCAGACGGCGAGCTCGACGGCGCCGACGGCGCGCCCGTCTGTCTCGCGCGCGGCCTCCGGCGGGTCCGAGGCCGTGGTTGTCGTCACGGTGGGCGCTTCGGTCGAGCCGTAGGTGCGCTTGACGCGGCAGCCGAAGACCTCCGCCGTCTCGGCGACGAAGGCCGCAGAGACGGTCGCACCGCCACTGGAGACGAGCCGCAGCGACGCGACCGCCTGCCGCCGGCCGTCGAGCGCGCCGGCGATGGCGACGAAGAAGGTGGGGGGGCCGGCCATGAAGGTCACGCGCTCGCCCGCGATGAGATCGCGTGCGTGCTCGGGGTCGAACCGGGCCATGAGCACCGAGCGCATACCGGCGGCCCCGGGTAGGAGGATCCCGTTGAGCAGGCCCGAGATGTGCGCGAGCGGAGCAGGCATCAAGACGGTGTCGGCTCCGGTGAGACCGTGGACGCGGGCCATGAGCACCGCCTTGTGCGCAAGGGAACGGTGGGTGTGCAGGACGGCCTTCGGCGTCCCCGTCGAACCGGAGGTGAATAGGACGACGGCGACGTCGGACGGGCGCGAGCCCATCACCCCGGCTGGGACCGGTGTGCCGCCGGTGAGCGGGCCCAGGGGGGCGAGGGGGTCCGCCGGCGAAGCGACAGGTGCGGCCGGGGCATCGAGGACGAAGGCCGGGTCTATTTGTGCGAGAGCGGCATCGCGCTCGGCGCTGCCGAAGCCGTGGTGGATGGGCGCTGCCACGGCGCCGATCCGCCAGCAGGCCCGGGGGAGGATGGCGGCTGCCGCACCGTTCGGGAGCTGCCAGGCGACGGCCCGTCCGCGTCGCACGCCGGCTGCCAGGAGACCACCGGCGACGCGGGCCACGGCGTCGTCGATCCGGTCCGGGCCGAGGCGCGCCGTGGGCTCGACGATCTCGACCGGGCGCGACGCGAGCAGGGTGTCAAGGTCGGCGACATCCCAGGGACCGCCAGGGCGGCGGTAGCGGGCGGAGAGGTGCGGGACGTAGGTCGCGTGCACCCCGGCGACGCTACCGAAGATGCCGGTACCATGACACGCGTGTCAGGGTCGACGACCGCGTGCGGCGTCCGGTTGCCCGTGGAGGGTCGATGGACCTGTCGCTGAGCGCCGCCGACGAAGCCTTCGCTGGAGAGCTTGCCGCCTGGCTCGGCGCGCACCCGGCACCACCGCCCGCCCCCCCGGGGGACCTCGCTGCACAGATGGCGCGGGACCGGGCCTTCCAAGCGGAGTTGGCCGCGGCGCGATGGGTCGGAGTCGCGTGGCCCGAAGCCCACGGAGGCCGGGGCGCCACGCCGACCCAGGTCGCCCTCTACCACGCCGTCTACGCGCGATCCGGCGCCCCCCAGCTCGTCAACCGCGTCGGGGTGAACCTGGCGGGCCCGACGCTCCTCGAGCATGGATCCGCCGGCCAGAAAGAGAGGTGGCTGCGCCCGATCCTGTCGGCCGCTGAGATCTGGTGCCAGCTGTTCAGCGAGCCGGAGGCAGGAAGCGACCTGGGGTCCCTCGCCACGGTCGCCGAGCCGGTCGCCGGCGGCTACCGGGTGACGGGGACGAAGATCTGGACCTCCTACGCGCAGTTCGCCCGCTGGGGTCTCTGTCTCGCCCGCATACCGGCGCCACAGGCGCACGGTCCGCAAGGCCGGCAGGCGCCTGCACAGCGGCGTGCGACGGGTGCGATCACCTGCTTCGCCGTCGACATGGAAGCGTCGGGGGTCAGCGTACGCCCGCTCGTGCAGGCGACCGGTGACGCCGAGTTCAACGAGGTCTTTCTCGACGGCGTCTTCGTCCCGGTCGAGAACCGGATCGGGGAAGCGGGGGCCGGCTGGGCGGTCGCGTCGTCGACTCTCGCCCACGAGAGGGGAACGACGTTCCCCTTCAAAGAGCAGGCGGTCCACGAGAACTACCTGGGTGCTCTCTACCGTCTGGCGGCCGAGCGGGGTGTTCTCGACGATCCCACCACCGCCGACGCCCTTGCCGGCAGCTACGTCGCCCTGGGCGTCCTGCGGCTGCACAACCTGCGCACGCTGTCGCGCGTTGCCCGCGGCCTCCAGCCCGGTCCGGAGTCGAGCTGGGTGAAGCTGGCCTGGACCGAGATGTCCCAGGCGATGGCCGATGCGGCGATCGCCATCGCCGGGACAGGGAGCGCTGCGGGGATCGAGGGGCCCTGGCAGCGTCAGTGGCTGTGGAGCCGGGCGGCGTCGATCGCCGGTGGGACTTCGGAGATCCAACGGGACATCATCGCGTCGCGCATCCTTCGCCTGCCGCGCGCCTGACCTCCGGCGGGTTGTTCGCGATGGCGATGTCGTAGTTGCCGTTGGCGTCGAGGGTCGCCTGGTCGCCCGGGGCGAGCACGACGACGGTGAACGGCTCGTCGATCAGCGCCGGCCCGGTGACGGTCGCCCCGGGGCCGAGGCGGCTCCCGTCGATCGTCGGCACGGTGGCGAGCCCGTCGCCGAAGGAGCAGGTGCGCTCGCCGGTCACGACAGTGCGGGCGTCTGTGACGTCACCCATTATGGCGAGGACCGGGGGGCGCGGCGTCACCCCGCGCGTCGTGAGGCGGATCCCGCGGATGACGGGTTGCTGCAGCGGGAAGGAGAAGCCGCGGTCCTCTTCGTGCGTGGCGTGGAAGCGCTCGGCCAGGCCGAGGAGGCTGACGTCGTCGGCGTCTTCGCCTTCGGGGAGGGGGACGCTCATGTCGAAGTTCTGCCCGTGGTAGCACATCTGGACGAACGCTTCGGCGACGACGTCGGAGGGATCGAGGGCGGCGGGGGCGAGGTCGCGCCGGGCTTCGCCGGCAAGCTCGTGGATGAGCGTGCGGATTCGGTCGACGTCGGCGTCGGCGAGGTTGCAGACGTAGGCGCGCATGCGGTCGACGACGTAGTCGGAGACGAGCAGGCCGAGCGCCGAAAATGCCGGGGAGGCTTTGGGGACGAGGACGCGGGAGATGCCGAGCTCACGGGCCTGGGCCCATGCGTGGACGGGACCGCCGCCGCCGTACGCGACCATGGCAAGCCTCCGTGCATCGGCGCCGCGACCGGCGAGCACGCGGCGGACGGCGTTCGCCATGTTGGCGTTGACGATCCGCTGGATCGCCCATGCGGCCGCGGCGACGTCGATGCCGAGCGGCTCGGCGACGTCGCGCTCGATCGCTGACCGGGCTGCGGCGAGGTCGAGCTCCATGCGGCCGCCGGCGAATCCCTTGGCGGGGAGGTAGCCCAAGACCGCATCGGCGTCGGTGACTGTCGCGAGCGTCCCTCCGCGGCCGTAGCAGGCGGGTCCCGGGCGCGAGGCGGCACTGTCGGGCCCGACGACAAGCGTGCCCGCGGCGACGCGCGCGATCGATCCGCCCCCGGCCCCGACGCTGTGGATGGCGACCATCGGGAGGTTGATGTAGTAACGGTGGCGCCAGTTCCAGTCCGTCGCGATCTCGGGGGCCCCGTGGCGGACGAGGCAGACGTCGTAGGAGGTCCCGCCCATGTCGACGGCGACGAAGTCGCTGACATCGCTCAGGCCCGCGGCAAGGGCGGCACCCATGACGCCACCGGCAGGACCGGAGGCGAGCAGGGTGACCGCTCGTTGTGCGACGTAGTCGGGTGGCATGACCCCACCGCTCGACTGCATGAGGACCATCTGCCCGGCGAAGCCTTCGGCGGCAAGCCTGCCGGCGAGACGCTCGACGTAGGCGGTGATCTTTGGGGCGACGTACGCGTTGACGAGGGTCGTCGAGGCCCGCTCGAACTCCGGTGCTCGGGCCAAGACCTCGTGGGAGAGGGAGATGTGCGCGAGGTCCGGGTAGACCTCCCGGATGATCTGGCGCGCGCGCTCTTCGTGAGCGGGATTGACAAAGCTGAAGAGGAAGCACACCGCGATCGACTCGACACCGAGCTTGGCGAGGCGCGCGACGCCTTCGCGCACGGCATCCTCGTCGAGGGGGAGGACGACGTTGCCCTCGTAGTCGACCCTCTCGGCGATCGCGATGCGTGCCCTTCGGCGTGCGATGGGTGCCGGTGGGGGGAAGGCCGGGTCCCAGATGTTCTCTTTGTGGTCGCGGCGCAGCTCGATCTCGTCCCGGTGGCCTTCGGTGGCGAGCAGACCGGTCGGAGCGCCGCTCATCTCGATCATGGTGTTGTCGGCTGTCGTCGTGCCGTGGACGAACGCGTCGAGGTTGCCGCACAGCTCTGCGGGGGCGACGCCGATCGCCGACGCGAGCTGGCGGATGCCGGCGACGACGCCGGTGGCCTCGTCGTCAGGCGTCGTCGGGGTCTTGTCGAGAACGACGGCCCCGTCGGGGGTGACGCAGATGAGGTCGGTGAAGGTCCCGCCGACGTCGACGCCGATGCGGTAGCCGCCTCGCCTCCCTCCCGTGCCCACGGCCGATCAGTCTAATCTGACATCAGTGTCAGATATGGGCTGGATGCGCGCAACAGGAGACCGCAAGGACCACCTGGACGGGCGGTCACCCGCCACCGACGACCGGTCCAGGCGCGCGCCGCAGCGCGATCGGGGATAATCGAGCGTGCTCTACGACGACGGGCGTGTTGCGTGTGACGGCACAGGGGTACGCCTCCGGGCCTACTACTTCCCGTGGGGAGCGAAGCGGATCAAGTACACGGCGATCCAGGCGTACGTGCGCAGGCCGATGGGTCGCCTGAGCGGCCAGCTGCGGATATGGGGATCCGGAGATCTGGTCCACTGGTACAACCTCGATCCGAAGCGAGGCGGCAAGGACACGGCATTCGAGCTGCAGACGCGGGCGCGAATCCGGCCCGTCGTCACCCCGGACGACCCCGACGCTTTCGAGAGAGTCCTGGCGGCACACGTCGGCCACGGTTGAGGGGCCGGTCGGACGGGAAAGGACGGGAGCGGGCCTTGCAGACTTTTCAGACACCGGCGGTGCGGAACGCCGGGGCCACCGAGGTGGTGCTCGGCGTGGTGATCCTCGCGGTGGCGGCCGCGGTCGGGATAGGGGAGCCACCGCGCATCGGGCTGCCCGGGGGCCTCGCCGGGACGGTGGTGGCCCTGCTCCCGCTCGTCTCGGGCATCGCGCGCATGCGCGCGCGCCTGGAGGTGCATGCGACCAAGGTCGTGTGGACATGGGTCTTTTCTCGAACGGAGGTGTCCCTCGCCGAGCTGACCGACGCGGCCCTCGTCGAGCCGGGCGCACCGGTACCCGGCGGTGCGGTCGGAGCCATCATGGGCGGAGGGATCTTCGCCGGCGGGGTGTTGGCCATGGTGGCGTGGTGGCTGCTCGGTTTTGCCGGCTCGATGACGCGAGCGCAGTGGACCCTCGGCAACCACGCCCTCTACGTCATGTACCGCTACGGTCCTCCGCGCCGGATATCGGCGATCGGGACCTGGGCGTCCGACCCGACCGGCACCGACGCCGACCATGCGCGCCGCGCCATTCTCGATGCGATCGAGGCCTTCCACCGGGACTTCGGAGGCCACAACCCCGGCTTGGAGCATCTGGACGGGCCCGCCCGGTGATCGGCGAGGTCAGCCGGTGTCGCGCACGAGCAGCATGGACCCGGCGAGCGGGCCGCCGCCGTTGGAGACGACGGCGACCTCGCAGCGGCCGGGCACCTGGCGTTCCCCTGCCTCGCCGCGCAGCTGCACGCAGGCCTCGTGCAGCAGGCCGAAGCCGTGGAGGCGCCCGCCGGAGAGCTGACCGCCGGCGGTGTTGAGGGGGAGCGTGCCCTCGCGGGCGATGCGGGTGCCGTCTTCGACGAACGAGCCGCTCTCACCGCGCCCGCAGAACCCGAGGGCTTCGAGCCAGACGAGCGCGAGGACGCTGAACCCGTCGTAGAGCTGGGCCACATCGACATCGGAGGGGCCCAGGTCGGTGCGCTCCCACATGCTTGCCGCCGCGTCGCGGGCGGCCATCGTCGTCATGTCGTCAAACTGGTCCCAGCTCGGCCGGCCGCGCAGGGCGGTGCCCACCGCCTCGATCCGGCATGGCGCGTGCGGGGCGTCCCGGGCCGTCTCTACGGCCGAGACCACGAACGCGGTCGACCCGTCGCAGGGAGCGTCGCAGTCGTAGAGGCACAGGGGCGTGGAGATCATGCGGGCGGCGAGATAGTCGTCGAGGCAGAGCGGCTCCCTGTAGACGGCGCCCGGGTTGTGGGTGGCGTTGCGGCGGCCGTTGAGTGCGATCTGCGCGAGCTGGGTGCGAGTGAGCCCGAACTCGTGGATGCGCCTCTGTGCAACCAGGCCGATCCAGTTGGCGGCGGAGACGGCCCCGAAGGGGAGGAACCACTGCAGGAAGCCGCCGAAGCGCGGGACGCCTCCGCCGGAGCCGCCCCCGCCGAGGGACGGCCCTCCCGAGCCGAGCCCGGACCCCCCGATGCCCGCGCTCGCGCGCCCGGCTTGGGCGGTCGCCTCGGTGACGGTCCTGTAGACGAGGGCGTGGCGCGCGAGGCCGCACCCGACGGCCATCGCCGCCGCGATGACGGCGCGCATCTGGGCCGGGCCCTCGGCCCCACCGTCGTGCCACGAGAGTTGGAGCCGCAGGGCGTCTTGGAGCTCCGGGCTGCCGGGGCCGGAGAACCCGCCCATGCCGATGCCGGTCCCGGGGTAGGTCGCCAGCCCGTCGATGTCGTCTCGATCGAGGCCTGCGTCGGCGATGGCGGCAAGGCAGGCCTCGACGGTGAGGTCGAGGTCGCCGCGCCTGAGCCGGCGACCGATCTGGGAGTGACCGATCCCCGTGATGGCGGCGCGTCGCAGCGGGCTCGTGTCGCTCATGCCGTGCCCCTCACAGTCCCGCCGGCCGGAACAGGGGGATGTGCACGTCGCCGTTCCCCACGAAGGTGACCTCGACGGCCATCCCGATGGCGATTGCGTCGGCGGGGCAGTCGATCAGGTTCGTGGTCAGTCGCAGGTCGGCCTGCTCTGCGATCGTGACCAGCGCGACGACGTACGGGTCCGACCCGGGGATCCACTGCTGGTGGTTCACCGTGAAGGAGTGGAGCGTCCCCCGCCCGCTGACAGGCTCGGGCGCCATGTCCCGGCTCAGGCAGGCGGGACAGCGCGGGACGGGAGGATGCGTGAAGCGCCGGCATTCCCCGCAGCGGAGGAAGCGCAGGACGCCGTCGGCTCCGCCGGTCCAGAAGAAGCGGTTGCAGTCGTCGAGGCGTGGGAGCAGGCGCAGGGACGGACCGTCGGCGAGCACGCGCTGATGCTAGCGACGCAGGACGGTGCTCTGGGGCCTCCGGCGCGTCGGCGCCAAGCGCGCAGTCCCCAGCTGCCGGGCTACCGGACGGCGCCGAGGACCTCGGGGTTGACGATGTTGACCGGCGTCTCGCCCGCGAGCAGGCGAGCGAGGTCGGTGGCGATCAGGAGGGAGTGGTTCGCCTCGGTATCGAAGGTGGCGCCGCCGATATGGGGGGCGAGCACGACGTTGGGAAGCTTCGTGAGCGGGTCGTCGGGATCCAGCCACTCCCCGGCGAAGTGGTCGATACCCGCCGCCGCGACCTTTCCCGCTGAAAGAGCGCCGACGAGGGCATCGTGGTCGTGCAGCTCGGCGCGGGCCGTGTTGATGAAGACCGCACCGTCGCGCATCGCCGCGAACTGCGCGGCGCCGATCATGCCCTTGGTGGCGGGGGTCACCGGCGCGTGCAGCGAGACGACGTCGCATGCGGCGAGGAGCGCGTCAAGGTCGGTGTGGGTGGCGTCGGCGGAGTAGGGGTCGTAGGAGATGACGTTCATCCCGAGGCCTTCCAGGCGCCACCGCAGGGCGCGCCCGACGGCACCGAGACCGACGAGCCCGGCCGTCTTGCCCTGGACCTGCCATGCCCGGAAGCGCTGGTAGGGGATGGTGCCGTCGCGGTAGATCTCGCCGGCGCGCACCTCGCGGTCTGCTGTGCACAGGCCACGTGTCGAGGCGAGCAGCAGTGCGATGGCGATCTCGGCGACGCCGTCGGCGTTGCGGCCCGGGGCACGCAGCACCGGGACGTTGGCCGCCGTCGCAGCTGTGACGTCGACGTTCTTCGGGTCACCCCGGCACGATGCAACGGCGAAAAGGGGCTGGTCGAAGAGCGGGCCGGCGCACTCGTCGGCCTCGGCGACGACGATGGTTGCGCCCTCGTCTGCGACGCGGGCCGCGAACTGCTCGGCGTTGTACATGCGCAACGGGTCCTGGTCGATCCACGGTTCGTAGACGACGTCGGCGAACGAGCGCAGCAGGTCGAAGCCTTCCCCGCGCATCGGGGCGGTGACCAGGGCGATCGGTCTGCCGGCGCTCACGGGCGGACAGCCTATCGGGGGCCGTATCGGCCGCACAGGTCGCCTCGGGGCGCTTGAGTCCCTCGATCCTTCAACCCGCCGCATCTGTGTCTCGGTCAGCGAGGAATGCGCCGCCGGGCTAGTCCTGGTCACGAACCCGCCGCGCCGCGCCGGGGCGTGGCGCGGCGGGTTCGCCCGAGCGCTACTGGTACCAGCCGACCACGTCGGCGATGACGTCGGTGGATCCGTTCGCGTTGAAGAAGCTCACCTTGCCGCTCGCAGAGACGCCCACGATGACGAGGTTGGGTACCGACTCGCCTGCCGCCCAGTTGAGGTCCGAAGAGGTGGGCTGGGTGGCGCCCTGCGGCCAGACCGTGAGGTAACCGGCCGAGGTGGTCCCGGTCACCGTCACGTTAAGCACGACCGCGGTCACGTTGGCCGGCACCCCGCCGACGCCTCCCACCTGGACGTCGAGGGTGGCCCCTTTGGTCAGGGTCTGGCCCGCGTAGGGCTCGCCGGAGCCGTTGCGGGTGTCGCAGATCCTCGCGGGGGTGATCCCGGAGAACTGCGTGAGAGCGCTGCCGGACCCGCCGGCCGCCGAGTACCACCCCCCGACGTCGACGAGGACATTCGCCGCACCGTTGGCGTTGTAGATCGAGACCTGGCCCGATGCTCCAACGGGGACGACGACCCGGTCGGGGACGCTCTGGCCGGCGTGCCAGTTGAGGTTCGACGTCACCGGCCTGGAGGCGCCTTTCGGCCACACGGCGAGCCAGCCGGAGCTGGTCGTTCCCGTCACCGTCACGTTGAGCGCGACCGCGCCCACACCGGTCGTCGGCACCCCTCCCGCTCCGGTCACATCGATCGCCATCGTTGCGCCCGCCTGGAGGGGCCCCAGGGTGTTGCACTGGTTATCCGGTGGGGTATTGAGCCCCGAGGGGTTCCCCGGCCGTGTGTCGCAGATACGGGCCGGGGTGATCGGATTGAAAAGGCCTGCCCCCGCGGGCCCGGGCCCGACGTAGCCCTCGACATCGACGAGGACGTCGACGGAGCCGGCCGAGTTGAAGATCGAGATCCCCCCGTTCGATCCCAGGGCGACTTCGACGAGGTTGGGGACCGCTTCGCCGGCCGTGTAGTTGAGGTTCGAGGCGAGCGGCGCCTGGGAACCGGAGGGGTAGACGGTGAGGTAGCCGTTTGTCTTGCCTCCCGTCGCCGTCACAGTGAGGATCACGGCGGTCGCTCCCGAGGCGGGCACCCCTCCGGATGACTGGCCTGTCGGGTTGGTCCCGGCGACCGCAACGGCAAGGCTCTGGCCTCCCGCGATCGCGTGGCCGAGGCACTGGGCGTCCGTGCCCGCAAGGTTCGAGGGGTTGCCCGCCCGGGTGTCACAGACCCGATAGGGGCTGAGTGCGTTGTAGGGGGCCGGTGTCGTCGGGTGCGAGGGGATGATCGGCTCCGTCGCGGTCGAAGGTGGGCCCGTCCCGTCGCAGTTCGTCGCGGCGACCGTGAAGGTGTACTTCGTGCCGTTGGTCAGCGGGGCGATCGTGTCGCTCGTCGCGTTGGTCGCCGTCGTGATCGTCGCGACGAGGGTCGAGCCCGTGTAGATGTTGATGACGTAGCTCGTGATCGGGCATGCGCCCTGGGCCGGGGCGACCCATGTGAGGCTCGCCTGCGCGTCGCCGGGCTCGGCGATCACGTTGGTGGGGGCGCCGGGCACGGTGTTCGGGTTCGCGTATGTCAGGACGTAGCCGGTCACACTGGAGTCACCGGCTGCACAGAAGGAGATGGAGGGGCAGGACATCGCAGAGAGATTCCAGTGCGAGTCGACGACCACCGGAGTGCTCCACGCCGTGCCGTCGTAGTAGGAGATGCCGCCGAAGTACGGCGATCCACCACCGCCGTTGATGGTCGTGACGCAAAACTTTGCCGATGCGCACGACACCGCTGCCATGGGGGAGTTGTCCGAGGCAACCAGTTCGGGAGCCGCCCATGTGGAGCCGTTGAAGATGACGGCGTAGCCGAGACCGTCGACGGCAGCGCAGAACGAGGGCGTCGGGCAGGACACGGAGTAGAGCGTCACCGAGTTCCCCTGGTAGGAGTCGGCCAAGGTTGGCCCGTTCCAGGTGGAGCCGTTGTAGGTGATGGCGTAGCCCTCGTTGTCGACGGCCACGCACATGGTGGCACTGGCGCACGAGACGGACTCGAGTGCGTTGTTGTTGGTCCCGTTCTTGTCCACGAGGGACGGGGCCGTCCACGTCGAGCCGTCGAAGGTCATGACCTCGCCCTGCCCGTCGACGGCAACGCAGAACGTTGCGTTCGCGCACGACACGGAGTCGAGGGCCACGGCATTCGCCCCGCTGTTCGCGCTGCCCCCACCGACCACCAGGTCGGGCGTGGCCCATGCCCCGTTGGAGTACTTCGTCGCGTAGCCCAACTGGTCGACAACCATGCAGAACGTCGTCGTCGGGCAGGAGATGCTCGTTGCGCTCACCCCGTTCCCGTTCACCTCGGTGTCGACGTGGTTGCTCACCGGATCGGTCCAGGTGGTGCCGTCGTAGAAGACGGCGTCACCGGACTCGTCGAGCGCCATGCACCAGTTCGAACTCAAGCACGACATCCCCGCGAAGGCCGGCGCCTCCGGGTAGATGCCGTTCTGGTGGGGGTCGAACGGCGCGCTCCAGGTGCCGGTGGACGCCACCGCGGGGCTCACGGTGAGCAGGACGGTGCCGGCGGCCAACAGAGCGATTGCCGCCAACGGGGCGAGCAGCCGGGTCATCCTCGACGGCCCCGCTACGGAGTGGCCCCGCGCACCACCACGAAACCTCGGAGAACCCATGGCGTCACCTCCGCGTCCAGTGTCGGTCCGACCGGAAGTTACGGTAGTGATCGCTTCGACGCGGCGCATGGGGAGGGCTCCCCATTTTTCGCCGCCTCGGGCGGATTGCCCTGGTCTGCACCGGCCTGGCGGGATGGAGCAGGGCCAGTTGAGGCCCTTGCCGGATCAGGACGCGGCGCGAAGATCCTTCATCGCCTGCACGATCTTCGCGATCTCCTGGTCCTGGGCTTCGAGGTGCTGCTGGATCTGGATGGCTTCGTGCAGAACCGCATCGGCGTCGTTGTAGGTGTCTTCGGCGCGCTTGTCGGCCGCGGCTGCCTGGATGTTCTGCCCAACGATGATGACGGGGAGCAGCACGAGCTGGAGGAACGTCTGGGCGATCCAGGAGATGATGATGAGCGAGTCGCCCGACTTGAAGGCGGACGGTGCCGACACCAGGGAGATGATCGTGAAGAGGTAGGCGCACCACATCGTTCCCACGACGAGCGTGATGCGCAGCCCGACGCGGGCGTTGAGGCGCACGACCGGGTTGGGGTGGTCGAGCTTTCGCTGGTCGATGGTCTTGGCGGGACCGATACGGCTGCGTTGTTCGATGTGGGGGTGAGGAGTGTGGGTGAATACGGTGGACATGGCCCGATGTTGCCACGCGGGCTGCGAGTCGACTCGGATGAGGGCTCGTCGCGGCGGGCGGGACGGAACGTGGTGACCCGGCCGACTTGGCTCGCCGGCGCCGAACGGTGGTCGTGGTCGGAGAAGCCTGTCCGGTCCTGGATTGGACGGCCCGTTGCCGCAACAGGCGATAGGTGCACGATCGCGGGCGGAGCACCTGGCAAGACGCGTCGGCGAGCGACACCGGCGTGATCGCGAAATCCCTGGCCACAGGTGCTTACGGGGTACCGGCCCAAGATGGACGCGCTCCGGTCCATAATGGCGGCCTATGGGGGCGTCGGCGGCAGAGCGGCTCACCGTTGGTATCGACATTGGCACGACGGCGGTCAAAGCGGTTGCGGTGACGAGGTCCGGCGACGTCGCCGCGCGGGTTCGCATTCCCCACAAGGTGCATGCCGACGGGCCGAACCGCCTCGAACATGACGCGCGCAAAGCGTGGGCGCAGGGGCCGCGCAAAGCTCTCGACGCCGTCTGCGCCGATCTCTCCGCAGACGCCGATGTGGCGGGTGTCTGCGTGGCGGCGATGGTGCCTTCGCTGACCGCGGTGGACGGTCGCGGGGTCCCGCGCATCCCGGGACTGCTCTACGGAGACAGCCGCGCTAGCGAGCCGGCGGGCCCACAGAGAGCCCCGGCGGATGGGGAGCCGAGCAGCGGGGCACCGGGCCCCATGGTCGACGCCGTCGGGTTCCTGCGGTGGGCGGCCGCGGCGATGCCCGGTGCCGCGGGATACTGGCCCGCGCAGGCGGTGGCCAACTACGCCCTCGCGGGCCTCCCCACCGTCGACACCGCCGTCACGACGGCGCTCGGGAGCCTCCACACGATGGGCGCCTGGGATGGTGACCTGTTGGCATCGATGGGGGTGGCACCCGAGTCGATGCCGGAGGTGGTGCTCATGGGAGCGCTTGCGGGGGAACTTCCGGGCGCAAGCGCCGCCCCCGGAGCGGCACTGGCCGGGGGCACGGTCGACGCCCTCTGCGACCAGCTGGTAGCCGGGGCGACCCGGGTCGGCGACGTGCTCGTCCTCTGCGGTGCCACCCTTGTCGTCTGGGTCGTGACCGACGACTGGATCGAGGTGCCGGGGCTGTGGACGGTGCCGCACACCGTGCCGGGGCGTGTGCTCGTCGGTGGCCCGAGCAACGCGGGGGCACTGTTCGTCGACTGGGCCCGCGCCTTGCTCGGGATGGCGCCGGGAAGCGTCCGGGTCGCCACGCCCGGTGGGCGAGACGGGGATCCAAGCTCGGTCCCGGTCTGGTTGCCGTACCTGCGCGGTGAGCGGGTCCTCCACGACAATCCGCAGCTCCGGGCTGCCGCCGTCGATCTCGACATCACCCACGGACGCGACGCGGCGCTGCGCGGTGTGTACGAAGCGAGCGGTTTCGTCGTGCGCGCGGTGGTCGCGGCCACCGGCATCGCGCCCCGGCGCATTGTCGTCAGCGGTGGTGGGTCGCGCAGTCGCCCGTGGATGGAGGCGATGGCCGACGCGACGAACCTGGCCGTCGAGGCGGTGGCCGTTCCCGAAGGGGCCGCCCTCGGCGCGGCGTGGCTCGCCCGCGTGGCGGCCGGCCTCGAAGACGGGATCGACGGCGCCGGGAGCTGGGCGCGCCCGGGCCGGCGCTACGAGCCGGACCCGGTGTGGTCCGCGGCCGCAGATGGGCGCTACCGGCGCTTTAGGGCTGCGACGGCCCAGGAGGTGGCCGTCCGCCGTTCGGGGTGAAGGCGACCTTGATTGCGCCGCTTGCGTCTTGGCGCGCAATTGCCAAGAGCGCCTCCCACCAGTCCTCGAGCGCGAAGCGATGGGTCAGCATGGCGGCAATGTCGACGCGCCCGGCACTGACAAGGTCGAAGTAGTGGTCGATGGCGTGCTGGCGCACGCCATCGACCACCTCGATGCCGAAGGCGTTCGATCCGCACAGACGCAGCTCTTTGAAGTACACGGGCGTGTGCTCCCACCGCCCAGGGGTGTGGACGCCGGTCTGGACGAGGCTCCCGCGCTCTGCGAGGACGCGCACGCCGACTTCGAGAGTCTCGGGCCGGGCGACCGTGTCGTAGACGACGTCGATGCCGCCCGGGTGTGCCATGGGGAGGCCGGCCAGAGGTGTGTGCAGGACGCCCCCGGACCACGCGGCGAGGCTCTCGACGACGCCGAGGCGGGGCTCGTGTGCAACCACGAGGTCGGCACCGAGGCCGCGCGCCAGGTCGGCCTGCGCGTCAAAGCGCGCGACGACGGCGATCGCGACCTCCGGGTACAGGGCACGCAGCACCGCGATGGTCGCGCTGCCGAGGGCGCCGGCTCCGTAGACGAGTGCGAAACCCGTTCGTGGCGGGGGGTGCCGGACGACGGCGTGGAGGGAGACGGCGAAGGGGTCGGCCAGGACGGCGACGTCGTCGGCGATGGCATCGGGAACGGCGATGAGCATCGAGGCGTGCGCGGCCATGAGCTCGGCCCAGCCCCCTGGCGCGTCGGAGCCGACGCCGATGTGGACGGCGGGGCCGAGGGCTCCCGACGTGAAGCTCCAGCAGAGGCTGAGATCGCCGGCGGCGCAGCGTGGGCAGACCGGATCGATGCCGCGGGGGGTGCACGTCAGCCACGGATTGAGGACGACGCGGTCGCCGGGGGCGAGCCCGTCGGCACCCTCGCCGGCGTCGACGACTTCGGCGACGACCTCGTGGCCGGGGACGTGGGGGAGCGAGGAGAAGGCCGCCATGGGGTTGTCGAGGTCGCCTTCGCTGAATTCCCCCAGGACGAGCTTGGACTCCGAGCCGCAGACCCCGGCGAGCCGGGGTCTCGTGAGCACCCACCCGGGGCGCAATGGCACGGGATCGGCGATCGTGTGCAACCCGAAGGGCTGTGCCGCCAGGTGGCGTTCGAGGTCGTCGTGGGTTGCCGGACGGGCAGCTGTGGGATCGGGCGGGGCGCCGAAGACCAGCGCTTTCATGGGGAACGTCTCATGACGGTGCCCTGGACGTGCGCAGCATCACGGCGGAACGCTATCCCGGGTTGCGGCCGCGGGCATCGGTGTCCGGGAGGGCGATTATGGTGCGGGGCACCGACGCGCGGGAGGTTCCGATGGAACGACGAAATCTGGGCCAGGGCTTGGTCGTCTCGAAGATCGGGCTCGGGTGCATGGGCATGAGCCAGTCCTACGGGACACAAGACGAGACCGAGTCGATCGCCACGATCCATCGAGCCCTCGACCTTGGGGTGGACCTCCTCGACACGGCGGACGCCTACGGCCCGTTCACAAACGAGGCGCTTGTCGGGCGCGCGATCAAAGATCGGCGGGACGACGTCGTCTTGGCGACCAAGTTCGGCAACGAGCGCCGCGAAGACGGCAGCTGGGTCGGGACGAACGGCCGGCCCGACTACGTGCGCAGATCCTGCGATGCATCGCTTGCGCGCCTCGGCGTCGACCACATCGACCTCTACTACCAGCACCGCGTCGACACGACCCTGCCGGTCGAAGAGACCTGGGGAGCGATGCACGAGCTGGTCGTCGCAGGGAAGGTGCGCTACCTGGGGATCTCCGAGGCGGCACCGGAGACGGTCCGGCGGGCACATGCCGTCCACCCCGTCGCCGCCGCCCAGAACGAGTACTCGTTGTTCACCCGCGACGTCGAGGACGGCCTGATGGCCACCTTGCGCGAGCTCGGGATCGGTCTCGTCGCCTATAGCCCGCTCGGGCGCGCTCTGCTCACCGGGACGGTGACGGCGAGCGATCAGCTCGCAGCCGCGGACTTCCGGCGGGCCGTGCCGCGCTTTGAAGAAAAGAACCTCGAAGCCAACCTCCGGCTCGTCGCGCGGATCGAGGGGATCAGCGCTGCGAAAGGGGTTACGGCGGCGCAGCTCGCGCTCGCGTGGGTGCTCGCACAGGGGTCCGACATCGTGCCGATCCCCGGCACGAAACGCCGGACTTACCTCGAAGAGGACGTCGCAGCTGGCGACATCGTCCTCGACAGCGACGATCTTGCAGCCCTCGAAGAGGCCGTGCCCAAGGGAGCGGCAGCCGGGGAGCGCTACTCCCCGGAGCAGATGGCCCGCATCAACGTGTGACGAAGAGGCGCTCGGGAAGGCGTCGGGCACCGCACCCGCGCCGGCGAGACCCGGCCGGGGCCGGGGCACACGGCGGCGAGCCCCGACCGCTCCGCCTCGGGCACTGGCGCGCCGACGGGCAGGCAAAGAGGCGTTTCGCGACCGAGGCGGATGCCAACCGCGCCGGCCTCGCCGCGCGCCTCGAGGGCGGTGTCGACCTCGCGGCTTACGCGTGTGACCTGTGCGGCGGGTGGCACCTGGGCAATAGCCCGGGCTAGCTTCGCCGCAGCCACACGGGAGCGGCCGCGCCCCGTCGTGCGAAGACGGGAAGGGGAGGCCACCCAGACGATGTTCAGTGCAGGCGACACTGCCTGGGTCCTTGTCTCCGCCGCCCTCGTCCTGTTCATGACCCCGGGACTCGCCCTGTTCTACGGGGGCATGGTCCGCGCGAAGAACGTTCTGGCCGTCATGATGCAGAACTTCGCCTGCATGGGGATCGTCACCGTGTTGTGGGCTGTCGCGGTGTTCAGCATTGCCTTCGGGCCGGACGCCGGCGGGGGCATCATCGGGACCCTGCACCTTGCAGGCCTCGCCAATCTCGGCCGCGCCCTGCCCGGGATGCGCGGCCTCCACGTGCCGCCGCTCGCCATCATGGCCTTCCAGATGATGTTCGCGATCATCACCGCGGCGCTGATCACCGGTGGTCTCGTCGACCGGGTCCGCTTCGGCGGGTTCCTCGTGTTCATCTCGTTGTGGCTGGTCCTCGTCTATGCCCCGATCGCCCACTGGGTCTTCAGCCCTGCTGGGTGGCTGGCGCGCCGCGGCGTCTTGGACTTCGCGGGAGGGACGGTCGTCGAGATCACCTCCGGGTTCTCGACCCTCGGGGCGGTGCTCGCGATCGGGCGGCGACGCGGCTGGCCCGGCGAGGCGATGACGCCGCACTCGGTCCCGCTCAGCCTTCTTGGGGCGGGGATCCTCTGGTTCGGGTGGTTCGGGTTCAACGCGGGCTCGGCGCTGGGCGCCAACGCCGTCGCCACCCAGGCATTCGTGGGGACCCAGCTCGCGGCCGCGGCCGGCCTCCTCGGGTGGCTGCTCGTGGAGAAGTTGACCGAGAAGCGCCCGACGACGCTCGGGGCAGTGTCGGGGGCCGTCGCGGGAATGGTCGCCATCACGCCGTGCGCGGGTTTCGTGCCGAGCATGCCGGCGCTGGGGATCGGCCTGGCCGCTGGCGTGCTCTGCGCCTTCGCCGTCCGCCTGAAGTTTCGTCTGCGCTACGACGACTCCCTCGACGTCCTCGGCGTCCACGGGATCGGGGGCCTCGTCGGTATGGTCCTTCTCGGCATCTTCGCCTCGCGATCGGTCAATCCTGCAGGGTCGAACGGGCTGGCCTTCGGAGGCGGCTTCCACCTGATCGGAGTCGAGCTGCTGGCAAGCGCGGTGGTGCTCGTCTGGTCGTTCGGTGTGACGTGGGCCCTCGCCAAGGTCATCGACCGCCTGATCGGGCTGCGCGTTCCCGTCGAGGTCGAGATCCAGGGCCTCGACATCGCGTTGCACTCGGAGAGTGCCTACGCGGTGGGAGGCCTCGGGCGCGTCAGCCAATAGGTTGCCTGGCGGCGCCCGGCGCCCGCTTCGGTGTGCCCCGTGGTTGCGCGCGGTGTTGCCGACGCGAATGACAAATCGGTGACGATGGTGTCAGGTCCTTGTCATTGCCTATGACAGGAGCGACAATACCAACAGGACGTCACCTGCCGTCTGACGCTTTGTGGGGGCTGTCTTGCGCCATGTGGGGATAGGTCCGGGGTGTGTCAGGACGGTGGGGGGTCGGCCCGGAGCACAGATTGGGGGGTGCGTCCGATGAGCGACGGCTGGTGGCACGAGCTGGACCACCAAGGTGGTCCGGCCGCTGGCAGCCGTGCGCGGCCCGGAGCACAGGAGCGCGTCGGCAGTCCCGTGCCCGACGGCGAGGAGGCGGAAGGCGACGGCAACGCTTCCGGCGACGGGGCGAGGCCGCGGGTGGTCGCGTCGACGAGCATGCCCGCAAGGGCGGGAGCCGCGCGGCCGCGACGGCTGCCAAGCTCGACAAGCGCGCCGGAGGTTGCGTGGGAAGGCCTTGCTCTCCACCTCCGGGAGACGGAGGGCGATCGTCTGGCCACAGTCACCGGCCGACCGCCCGCAGAGGGTGCCCGCCGGCGCCCCGAGGAGGGCAACGGCCAGCGACCACAGGGGGACCGCGCCAAGGCCCACGAGGAGCAGAAGACGACCTCCCAGGCGCCGGGCACCGGGTCCGGCGGGTCCGTCCTTGACGGGCTGCAGCTCATCGGGGACCGAGGACCGCTTCCGCCCCCTGGTGCACCGGTCCACCTCGCACCCCACTCGGCGCTCCTTGACGGGACGGTATGGGAGCGCCCGGTCTACTCGAACGACCCGCGCCTTGCGACAAGCGTCTACACGGATGCCGGTGAGGTCCCCCTCGTCAACCCGGCGGGGCTCGCCAGGGCGGCAGGCGGCGACGGGGAGCCGGCTGCCGGGAGCCGGGACGAAGGCAAGACTGCCGGTGGCGGCACGCCGCAGCCGCGCAGGCGGTGGCGGCGCAAGTAGCGGCGGTCGCTTTCTCGCGAAGGCGGAGCGGGCACCAAGGGCGGGGCCAGGCCGGCCGCGACCCGTAGACTGCGGGGGTGGCCAGGGACGAAGGCACTGTCGGCGGCCTGGTGGCGCGGGAGCTGTGGACTGTGCCGAACGCGCTTTCCCTCGGACGCCTCGCGCTGATCCCCGTGTTCGTCGTCGTCGTATTCGGGGCACGCGACGACGCGGCGGCGGCTTTCATCCTCGCGGGGCTCGGCGCCACCGATTGGCTCGACGGTTGGATCGCGCGGCGCTTCAACCAGGTGACGACGCTCGGCAAGGTCCTGGACCCCGCGGCAGACCGGATGCTGCTCGGAGCCGCCGTCGCCTCCATCATCGTCACCGGTGCCGTGCCGCTGTGGTTCGGGATCATCACCATCGTGCGCGAGGCCCTCGTGTCTGGTGCGGTGGTCGTCTTGGCGGCTCTCGGGGCTGAGCGCATCGACGTGCTGTGGATCGGCAAGGCGGGGACGTTCGGCCTCATGGCCGCCTACCCGGCCTTCCTGCTGAGCGACGGGACGGCCGGGTGGCAGTCCCCGTTCCACGTCCTGGCATGGGTGTTCGGGATCCCCGGGCTCGCCTTGGCCTGGGCCGCGGCCGTGGCCTACGTCGGACCCGCCAGGAGCGCGCTTGCTTCAAGACGACGGGCCGTCGGCCCGGTCCGGGTCCCTTCGCAGGACACGGGCGCGAGATAGGGTCGGAACGATGACTGCGTCGGCGAAGGTGACAGGGACACCTTCGCCCGCATCGACGCGATGCGGGCGGTGACGCCGTGAAGGCCGTGATCATGGCGGGAGGAGAGGGGACCCGCCTCCGGCCGCTGACCGCCACCCAGCCGAAGCCTCTCCTGCCGATGGCGAACCGCCCGATGATGGAGCGGATCGTCGAGCTCTTGAAGGCGCACGGGTTCGACGAGATCGTCGTGACCGTGGCTTTTCTGGCCAACTCGATCCGGCGGTACTTCGGCGACGGGTCGGAGTTCGGCGTTCGCATGGTCTACGCGACCGAGGAGACACCACTCGGGACCGCCGGTTCGGTCCTGAACGCCCGCGACGAGCTCACCGAGCGCTTCTTGGTCGTCTCGGGCGACGTCCTCACCGACATCGACCTGTCCGAGGTGCTCCGCTTCCACGACGAGCGTGGCGCAATCGCGACGATCGCCTTGAAGGCGATGGAGAACCCTCTCGAGTTCGGGATCGTCATCACACGGGCCGATGGGACGATCGAGCGGTTTCTCGAGAAGCCGACGTGGGGCCAGGTCTTCAGCGACACGGTCAACACCGGGATATACGTTCTCGAGCCGTCGGTGTTCGACTTCATCCCCGAAGGCCAACCCGTGGACTTCTCGGCCGACGTGTTCCCGGCGATCCTCGACAAGGGGCTCCCGCTCTACGGCAAGGTTGTCGAAGGCTACTGGGAGGACGTCGGCACGCTCGGCGCTTACCTGCGAGCGCACCGTGACATCCTCGACGGGCGCGTCGCCCTGTCGATGGACGGCTTCGAGCTCCGGCCGTCGGTGTGGATCGGCGAGGGCGTCGAGGTCGACCCGAGCGCCGAGATCCACGGCCCCGCTGTCATCGGCGACAACTGCCGCATCGGCCCTGACGTCCAGCTCTCGGAGTACTGCGTGCTCGGTGCCGACGTCCAGGTCGGTGCCAACGCCCATCTCCAGCGCTCCGTCGTCCACGACCACTCCTACCTGGGGCCGGCGGTGCACCTGCGGGGCACAGTCCTCGGGCGCTCGTGCGACCTACGGCAGGGGGTCGGCTGCGAAGAGGGGGTTGTGCTTGGCGACGAGTGCTTCGTCGGCGCCCGCGCCCAGCTGAAGTCCGACGTCAAGGTGTACCCGTTCAAGACCGTCGAGTCCGGGGCGGTGATCAACTCCTCGATCGTCTGGGAGTCGCGGGGGGCACGTTCATTGTTCGGGCGCTCGGGAGTGCAGGGCCTTGCCAACGTCGACATCAGCCCGGAGCTTGTCCTGCGGTTGTCGATGGCCTATGCGAGCACGCTCGCGCGCGGATCGACGGTGGTCGCCTCGCGGGACTCGTCGCGCGTCGCGCGAGTGCTCAAGAGGGCCGTCATGGTCGGCTGCAATGCGGCCGGTGTCAACGTCGACGACCTCGAGGTGGCGACGATCCCGGTCACGCGCTACCAGGTGCGCGGGACGGCGGCCCAGGGGGGCATCAGCGTCCGGCTGGACCAGGACGACGGAGAGAGCATCGTCGTCCAGTTCTTCGACGCCGGGGGGATCGACATCGACGAGACGATGCAACGCAAGATCGAGCGCCTCTACTACCGGGAGGAGCTTCGCCGGGTGCCCGCCAAGGACATCGGGGACATCGGGTTCCCCCCACGCACGATCGAGTTCTACTCGGCGGAGCTGGTCGGCTCGCTGGACCTGGAGACGATCCGTGCCGCCCGCTTCAAGGTCGTCCTCGACTACGCCTACGGCACGGCGAGCTTCGTCATGCCCAACGTGCTCGCCAAGCTCGGCGCCGACGTCCTGGTCGTCAACCCGTACGCATCGACGTCGGGGGCCGTCGGCTTCGACCGCGACGCCCACGCGGCGCACGTGGCCGAACTGGTGAAGGCATCGGGCGCCCATCTCGGCGCCGTCCTCGGCTCCGACGGCGAGCGCCTGGTGCTCGTCGACGACGCCGGCCACGTGCTGTCCGACGACGAATCGCTCCTCGCCTTGACGACCGTCGTCCTGGCGGCGAAGCCGGGGGCGACCATTGCGATGCCCGTGTCGGCGAGCCGCAGCGCAGAGCAGATCTGCGCTGCCGCCGGCGGCCACCTCGTCTGGACGAAGCTGTCGACGTCCCACCTCATGGAGGTCGCATCCAGCGGCAAGGTCGACTTCGCCGCGAGCCAGCTCGGGGGGTTTGTCTTCCCGGACTTCTTGCCGGCCTACGACGCCGCGGCGACGCTGGTCAACCTGCTCGCCATGCTCGCTGCGCAGAACCTGCGCCTGTCCGAGGTGGTCAGGGGCCTGCCGCCGGTCCATATCGCGCACCAGCAGGTGGTGACACCCTGGGAGCAGAAGGGGACGCTCATGCGCCAGCTGGTCGAGAGCATCAAGGACCGCGAGCTGCTCCTGATCGACGGCGTGAAGGTCCTCGACGACGTCGGCTGGGTGCTGATCCTCCCCGATCCCCAGGAGCCGGTCACCCACGTCTGGGCCGAGGACGCCACCGAGGCGCGTGCCCGATCGAAGGCCCAGGAGTACGCAGTCCGCCTCCGCCAGATGCTGCAGTAGGCGCCGGAGCCGCTGGGCTAGTCTCAGCTCCTGTGGACGTACCTGAAGCGCTGCGCTACACGCGCGATCACGAGTGGGCCTTGGTGGAGCCGGAGAAAGTACGGGTCGGCATCACCGACTACGCGCAGGATGCGCTCGGTGACGTCGTCTACGTCCAGTCGCCCGAGCCGGGGACGACCGTTGTTGCCGGAGACAGGCTTGGCGAGGTCGAGTCGACGAAGTCGGTCTCGGAGATCTTCGCCCCCGTCTCGGGAACCGTCGTCCAGGTGAACGCGGAGCTCGCCGACCACCCGGAGCGCCTCAACGAGGACCCCTACGGCGAGGGCTGGATCTGCGTGATCGCGCCGAGCGACGCAGCGGAGTGCGAGGCGCTCCTCTCGCCGGAGCAGTACCGCGAGGTCAGCGGCTCGTGACGGGAGCCGGACGGCGGTGGCGCCCTCGGCTGTGCCGCTTCGAGAGAGACAGCGGCCTGCGACCGGCTACCGTGTGAGGCGTGTTCTGCAACAACTGCGGTCACAGGAACCCGACCGGCGCGAACTTCTGCTCGTCATGCGGTGCCGCCCTGTCGGATCTGTCAAGCGATACGACCATATCGTTCGTGCCACTCGACGGCCCGACCGACGAGGAGTTCACCGTCACGCTGCCCGAGCGGCCGCAGGGGGCGAGCCTACTTATCGTCAAGCGCGGCCCGACGGCCGGGCAGAGGTTCGTCCTCGACGCTGACATCGTGCGCGCCGGGCGCCATCCCGACAGCGACGTGTTCCTCGACGACATCACCGTGTCGCGGCGCCACGCCGAGTTCACGAAGGACGGGAAGGACCACGTCGTGCGCGACGTGAAGTCGCTCAACGGGACATACGTCAACGGGGAACGGATCGACGAGGCTGTTCTCGCCAACGGCGACGAGGTCCAAATCGGCAAGTTCAAGCTCCTGTACTTGGCCGCAGCGGACGACTGAGGGGGGCTCGTGGAAGACAGGATGTACTACTCGATTGGGGACGTGCTGTCCCTCCTGCGCACCGAGTACCCGGACATCACGATCTCGAAGATCCGGTTCCTCGAGAGCCAGGGGCTTCTCGACCCGGAGCGGACGCCGAGCGGCTATCGAAAGTTCTTTCAAGGTGACGTCGACCGGCTGCGGTGGATCCTGCAGGAGCAGCGTGACAACTTCCTTCCGCTCAAGGTCATCAAGCGCCGCCTGGAGAAGGGCGTCGACGGCATCGAGCCGCCGGCATCCGCGGCGACGCACTCCGCGACGCACTCCGCGACGCACTCCGCGGCGCACTCCGCGGCGCACTCCGCGGCGCCAGCCGGCGAGGATGGGCGATTTGCGGGCGAGAGCCCCGAGCCCAAGATGAAGGTGGCCGCCGGTGCCCTGACGCCGGCAGCGGTCTCCGTTGGTGCGCCGGTCGCGCAGCGACGGCCGGTCGCGGTCGCCGCTCCTGCGGCATCGGGAGAGCGTTCGACCCAGGCCGCGGCCGGGGTCTCCCTCGCACAAGGCGCGGCCTCAGGCGGCATCGGCGACGGCGGCAGGTCCAAGGAGCGCGCCGCTGCCCGGGCCGCGGCAAGCAGCCCTGCTCGTTCGGCCGGTGGGGGAGCTGGCTCCGCACCGGCGCCGCCGCGGGGCGGACGAGACGCGGAGCACCCGGCGGCAGCGGCCGGCGGCGAGGGCGCCGCGGGCGAAACGAGCCCGCCCGCCGCTCCGGAAGGGCGGAAGACGACGCGCAGCCGCGCGCGCCGCAAAGCGGTCCCCGATGCCGCAGACCTCGCATCCGGTGCGAGCCTTGGCCTCGATGACCTCGCCGCGGCGAGCGGGCTCGACCCTGACGAGATCGCCGAGCTCGAGGGCTACGGTCTCGTCGCGAGCCGCCAGGTGGCGGGGATGACGACCTACGACGAGGAAGCGTTGGCGGTCGTCCGCCTTGCCGCTGCCTTCCGGCGGTACGGGATCGAGGCACGCCATCTGCGGCTGTACAAGAACGCCGCCGAGCGGGAGGCCGGCTTCGTCGGCCAGATCGTCACGCCTCTGTTGCGCCAGCGCAACCCGGAGGCGCGTGAGAAGGCTCTCACGGCCATCGACGATCTGCTCCGCCTCGGAGACGGGCTGCGCCAAGCACTGCTCCGGCACGCGTTGGCGGACCTGACGCGCCGGTGACGGCGCCGGGGCGGGCCCGGGAGCTGTTCTCTGCTGTCGAGCTGGCCGGGGCGGTCAGGCGTCTCGGAGCGGCCGTCAGTGCGGCCTATCCCGACGGGGTGGTCCTCGCGGCGGTGCTGGCGGGGAGCGTCTGGTTCGCCGCCGACCTCGTGCGCTGTGTCAACGTGCCGTGCCGGATCGACTTCCTTGCGATCTCGCCGTACACCCCCGGGACCGGGCGCGTGGCCATCGTCAAGGACTTGGACCACGACATCGACGGCGCGGACGTCGTCCTCGTCGAGGACATCGTCGACACCGGGCTGACCGTGAGCTACCTGCTCGGCGAGCTCGGCCGACGCGGGCCGAGGCGGCTCGACGTTTGCACGCTGCTTGATCGCAGGACGCGCCGGATCGTGCCCGTGGAGCCGGCATTCGTCGGCTTCGAGGTTCCCGAGGACTTCGTTGTCGGCTACGGGCTCGACTACGCGGGGCGCTACCGCAACTTGGACCACCTGTTCACGGCCGATCTCGCCGCCCTCGGGGAGGACCCGCTGTGCCACGCCGCCCAGCTCTACGGCACGCCGTAGCGACGCCTGAGGTCCCCGCCGCCGCCCCGGCACTGGATCGCGCCAGACGATCGCACGCGGGCGGGCCGCCGAGAACGGGCGAAGTTGGTATCTTGCTCCCATGGTGGAAGTCCGACTGACGGCAGTGAGGGTCGACCTCCAGTCGAACACCCCGGTCATCTTGCTCCAGGAGCCGGACGGAGCTCACCGCACCCTGCCGATATTCATCGGTGCGGCAGAGGCGACGGCCATCGCCCTCGCCCAGCAAGGGGTCGCGACCCCGCGCCCGATGACCCACGACCTGCTTCGGGACGTGATCGAGTCACTGGACGCGCGGGTCGACCACGTCGTCGTCACCGAGCTGCGTGCCGCGACGTTCTACGCGGAGATCCACCTGCGCAGCGGCAGCGGTGAAACCGTCGTCTCGAGCCGCCCGTCGGACGCCGTTGCCCTCGCAGTGCGGGTGTCATGCCCTCTGTATGTCTCCGACGAGCTCATGGACTCTGAGGCCGTCGTCCTGCAGCTCGACGACGAAGACGACGCCGAGCAGGCCAATCCCGACTCCCTTGTCGGCGAGTTCCGCGAGTTCCTCGACAAGGTCAAGCCCGAGGACTTCGGCTCGACGACGTGAGCCCCGACGGTGCCCCGGCTACGGTGCCCCGGCTACTGCGCCGGGATGTGATTGCATGGTGACACCTATGAAGGACAAGTCGCTTTCTCGCCGCTGGTTGCTCGTGCCGTTGCTGGCAAGCGTCGCAGTGCTCGCCGCCGCGTGCTCTGCGTCGTCTCCAGCGGTCTCCCGCCTGCCGACGACGCTCCCGTCGACGCCGGCCACATCCGGACCTCGGAGCGGACCGTCGTCGGACAGCGCGTCGCCGGGGGCCGGCGGCTCGACGACGACCGTGGCCGTCAGCCAGGCGATCACTCCGTGCACGACGCAGGTCCTGAGCGTGAGCGCGGGGGCAAGGGCCGTGGCCGCGGGAACGATCGTGGCGGTGTTCGTCGTGAAGAACTCGTCGTCCGCCGCGTGCTCCCTGTCGGGATTCCCCCAGCTCAAGCTGGTGGCCGTCTCCGGGGCGTCGCTTGCGACCGATGTGGTCGACGGCAACGGGCCGGCGATCGTCGACAGGCAGGTCGGCACCGTGGACCTCGCCGGCGGGGGCGGGGAGGCCTCGTTCCTTACGTCGTGGACGGACGTGCCGGTCGGGACGGAGACGTCGTGTTCGACCTCGGCATCCGTCGTGGTGAGCCTCCCGGGGATCGGTGGGTCCTACGTCGTCACCGACCAGATCTCGGCGTGCGGCGGCGGAAGGATCAACGTGTCCCCGGTCGTCTCGGGTGTCGCCAGACCCCAGTAAGGGCCGCCGCACGGCGCGAACATCCTCCACGGCGGCCGGCGGGTCGGGCGGGTCACCGTCGCACGGTGCTCCGGAGATGCAGCTCCAGCCGTACAGGTCCTGGTCGTCGCCGCTGTCGGTCGCCGATGTGACCGCCGCCGCCGTGCGGGTCGCGGACCTGCGCGCTGACGGCAGCCGGCTCTGGTGGACGGAGACCCGGCCCACAGGTGTCTCGTCCCTGGTCCGATGGAGCGATCCGGGTCCCCCGGAGCTCGTCACCCCAGGCACTGTCGACGTGCGGACACGGGTCCACGAGTACGGGGGAGGGGCCATCTGTCCGGTTGGCGGGTCTGCCCTGTACGTGAACGGGGCCGACGGGCTCGTCTACCGTGACGCCGCGGATGCGCGCCAGGCGCTGACCGCGTCGGAGAGGTGGCCCGTGCGCTTTGCCGACGGCGACGTCGTGCGCGCGCGGCCGGAAGCGGGAGCGGGCTTCGGGACCGACGGCGGTCACGGCTTCGGCGAACGGCTGCGGCATCTGCCGGACACCGTGTGGGTCCGTGAGCGCGACGGCACAATGGGAGTGGACGACGAGATCGTCGTCGTATCCGAACAGGGAGCGACCGCGGTTGTCGTATCGGGACGGGACTTTTATGGGGCGCCGCGCTGCAGTCCCGGCGGGACGTGGCTTGCCTGGCTGTGCTGGGACCATCCGGACATGCCCTGGGACGCCGCCGAGCTCTGGATTGCACCGTTCGTGCATGACGGCCGGAGCCATGTGCTGCGAACCCCGGTTCGCGTCGCCGGGGGCGGGGGCGTGTCCGTCGTCCAGCCGACGTGGCGCAGCGACGAGGAGCTTTGGTTTGCCACCGACGCAAGCGGTTGGTGGAACCTCGCCCGTGTCGCGGTACCGGCCGCCGGCGGGGGGGACGGCGGATTCCAGGGCGCACCGACCGGTGCGGGGGAGCCATGGGTCGACGACGTCGTGGTCATGGCCGGCGAGATGGCGCACCCGGCCTGGACGCTCGGCCAGCAGACGTTCGCCTTCCTCGGCGACGGAACGGTCGCATGCGCCTGGTCGGCCGACGGAAGGGATCACATCGGCATCGTCGACGAGACGACGCGCTCTGTGCGTGAGATCCCTACCCCCTGGGTCGCCATCGACGCGCTCGCCCCCTGCGGGCCGTCGATCGCCGTCGTCGCAACCGGGGCCGACGAGGCGACTGTCGTCGCGCTGGTGGATCCGGCTTCCTCTTCGACGAGCAGGCAACGGCAGCGAGGGGCAGGCGCCCCGGGCATCCGGATCATCCGCAAGACCGACGACGGACCGGTCGGGGATCAGGCGCGCCAGGGCGCCGCTGCGCGGCTGCGACGGGCGGGGGCCGTGTCGGAGGCCGAAGCGATCACCGTCGAGACGGCGGCGGCAGGGACCGTGCACGCTTTCGTCTACCCGCCCTGCGGCAGTGCGGCGCAGGCGACGTCGTCCGCGCCGCCACTCATGCTCGCGGCGCACGGAGGCCCCACGACCATGCGAACCGGAGGCTTCGACCCGGCAGTTCAGCTATGGACGAGCCGCGGCTGGTGCTATGTGGATGTCAACTATCCGGGATCCAGCGGCTTCGGGCGTGCCTATCGCGAGATGCTGAACGGGAGGTGGGGCGAGGTCGACGTTGCAGCGTGCGTCGGCGTCGCAGAACATCTCGGAGCGATTGGCCGCGTCGATGGACGCAGGATGGTGATGCGCGGGTCGAGTGCCGGGGGGTTCACGGTGCTGCGCGCGCTCGCCACCTCCGCGGTGTTCGCGGCGGGCGTGTCCTACTACGGCGTCGTGGACCTCGCGTCTCTTGCGGCGACGACACACAAGTTCGAGGCGCACTACCTCGACCGGCTCGTCGCACCGTACCCCGATCAGATCGAGCGTTTCCGCTCGCTTTCGCTGCTCGGTAACGCCGGTGAGATCCGAGCGCCGGTCATCGTCTTCCAGGGGCTCGACGACCCCGTCGTGCCACCCGCACAAGCCGAGTCCCTGGTCACCGCCTTGCGCGCGACGGGCGTTCCCCACGCGTACCTCAGCTTTCCCGGGGAGGCCCACGGCTTCCGGCGTGCCGAGACACGGCGGCTCTGCTTGGAGGCGGAGCTCTCCTTTTTCGAGCAGGTCCTGGGGATCACCGCGCCAGATGCCCCGGCGCGCGTCGCCATCTGGCGGCCGGCGCACGCCGAATCCGGGATTGGGTGCCACGACTGCCGGTCGGAAGGGCGGGAAAGTGACCTGTAACGGGCAGCTTGACGTTACGATACGGGGGTGATGCAAGCGTGGTTGGCCACGTGGCGAGAGCGCGTGTACCGCTGGCACCCCGAGGCGATCGACGGGTCGATCTACTTTGCCGCTGCGGTGTTCGCGGCGCTCACCTACGTGATCTCCGCTCACGGGGACTACCGCCAGTGGGCGGAGATCGCGTTGGGGTTCTACCTCGGTGCGGCGCTGATCTCGGTCGTCCACAGCCGGAGGGCGCGCCCGTCGCCGGGGAGGCTGCGCGGCATGCGTCTGGCTGTCTTCGCCACCGTGGCGCTCGGTGCGGCGGTGGCACCGCTGGCCACAGCGGTGATCCTCCAGGCCAAGCAAGGCGGGACTGTCCACGCGCAGCCCGAAGTGACCGTCGTCGAAGCCGCCGCGCACCGTCTCTACGTCGGCAAGGACCCCTACCTGGGCCCGCCCCCCGGCCACCGGGCCTTGACGGCGCCGGCGGGCACGCCCGCCTACGAGGAGTACTTCCCGTACCTGCCGGGGATGGTCGCCTTCGGGGTGGCGCACTCGACGTCGGCTCCCCAGGCCCTCACCGACCCCCGGGTGCTCTTCATTACCGCCGTCCTGTTCATGGCCCTGCTCGCCCTCTTGTTCAGCGCGGCGCGCGGGGAGTCGCGCATCCGCGCCCTCCAGCTGCTGACCGTTCTACCGACGGCGGCACTGCCGCTCGCGACCGGCGGCGACGATCTGCCCGTCATCGGGTTCATGGTTCTCGGGCTGGTGTTCCTCCAAAGACGCTGGCCGGTCGCGGCCGGGTTGGTGCTCGGGGCGGGTGCCTCCCTCAAGTTCACGGCGTGGCCGCTTCTCGTCCTCGCGGTCTTCGCCGCCTGGGACAAGTCGGGCCGCTGGGCGATCGGGCGCTATGCCGCTGCGGCCGCAGCTGTCATCGTGCCGACGGTCGTGCCGTTCGCCATCGAGAACCCGCTCGCGTTCATCGACAACGTCGTGCGTTTCCCGCTCGGGCTTGCCGGCGTCGGCTCCCCGGCGCGCAGCCCCCTCCCGGGCCACTGGTTCGTCACTGCTTTCCCGAGCCTGCGCGGGATGTTCACCGTCGTCGTCCTTGTCGCGGGCACTGTCATCTTGGGCCAGTACCTCCTGCGCCATACGCCGCGCCGTGCTTCCGAGGTGGCGGCGATCTGCGGCTGGATGATGGCGCTGGGCATCGCCTTGGCCCCGGCGACCCGTTTCGGCTACTTCATCTACCCGGTCACGCTCCTGACGTGGTCGCTCGTCCTGCGCTCGGAGCCCTCGTCAGTGAACTTCGGTGACGCAGCGCGCCTCCGAAGCTCCCGCGTCGCCTCTCAGTCCGGCGTCGTCATCTCGTAGAGCCGCACGCTGAACGTCGTCTCGCTACTTGCGGATCGGGGCGCATGGCCGTCGACGACGGCGCCGATCTCCCAGTAGTAACCGTCGGCACTGGCGTGCTTGGCAAGGACCTCCGTCTCACCCAGGTGGTTGAGGACGGGGCCGCCGGCGGTCAGGATCGTCCATCCGTTGCCGGCGAGCTCGCTGTCGAAGAAATGGATGAGCTGAGCGGCACTGCCGTGTGCTTGGCACGTGGCGGTCCGGTCGTACTGGCCGGCTCCCTGGTCGCTGTTGACGACACCGACGACGCGCGCCCCTTGCGGCAGCGGGGTCGCGTCGAGGATGTCGAGGGGCGGCTGGCCTTCGGCTTCGATCGGGGACAGCAGGTGGGCGGCGTTGCCCGGTGCGGCCGAGCTTGTCGCCGAGGGCTGGGGGCCGCCGGTGAGGGCGGCCGCGACGAGGCCGCCGGTGAGGAGGACGAGGACGATTCCGAGGACGATCGCTGCCGGCCGCAGGGATGGTCCCGGAGGCGCCGGTTGGTCTTGGGGCTGCGAAGATGCGGTCGCGGCCAGAGGGGGGGTCACGGGCCAAGCCTAGGTTCCGCGACCTCCCGGGCGTCCACCCGCCAGAGCAGGAATACTCCCTGGTCGCGGGCGTTGACCCACGGGCTGGTCCCGCCACGGCACAGGTGTTGCAGCGCCGTCGCTGTGGGCGGTCCGGGCTTTATCGGGTCACGGCCCGATACGTCGAGCTCCCATTTGTCTGGTTCCCACTGACGTCGCCGCGCTTCCACGCGCAGCGGTTGGCTTGGCCGCCGGCAGCGCCCCGGCGGCGTCGGGCCCGGCCGCATGCAGATGCGTCGCCCAGCGAAAGTGGTCGAGGGGGCCCTGGCCCGAACCGAGGTCCCAGGAAGCGGCTGCGGCGATGGCCGCAAAGACGAACTCCTTGGCACCGGCGACGGCATCGCCGAGGGAACGCCCCGTGGCCAGGAGGGCCACGATGGCGGCCGACAGCGTGCATCCGGAACCGTGGAGGTTCGCCGTCGCGACGCGTGGCGACGTGAGGAGATCGGCACCTCCGTCGTGGACAAGGACGTCGGTGCTGATCTCGCCGCTCAGGTGCCCCCCGGTGACGAGGACGGCCGCGGCACCCAGGGAGCGGATGGCACGGGCGGCGTCTTGCATATCGGCAACCGATGTGATCGGCATGCGCGCAAGCAGCGATGCTTCGGCGACGTTCGGCGTCACGAGCTTGGCGACGGGTACGAGGGCGGTGGCGTAAAGCTCGACGGCGTCGCTCTCCAAGAGAGCCTGGCCGGTCGACGAGACAAGGACCGGGTCGACCACAGGCGGCGGAACGACTCCTTCGCGCACGAGCCGCGCGACGGCGTCGACGTTCTCGGCGGTGGCGAGCATCCCGGTCTTGAGGGCGGCCGGATGGAGATCGGTGGCCACGGCTTCGATCTGGGCGACCAGCATCGCTGCCGAGACAGGGGTCACGGCGTGGACGGCGCGGGTGTCCTGGGCCGTGACGGCGCTGACTGCGACCGTGCCGAAGACGCCAAGCGCTGCGAAGGTGCGCAGGTCGGCGGCGATCCCGGCTCCGCCTCCCGAGTCCGATCCGGCGACGGTCAGAGCGACAGCGGGGCGATAGGAAGGCCGGCCGGGGGCGAGGTCGGCGTTCACGAGAACGGCAGTCCCGCCGGGGGGACCCGTCCTTCGTCCGGGCTGGACGCAACGGCGTGGAACCGGCGAGGGATCCGGCCCGCAAGGCGTGCGTCGCGTCCCGCCGCCACAGCCGTGGCGATCGCTCGCGCCATGCGGGCCGGAGAATGGGCGCGGGTGATCGCCGACGCGACGAGGACACCGTCGCAGCCGAGCTCCATCGCGGTACAGGCGTCGGACGCGGTGCCGACGCCGGCGTCGAGGATGACGGGCACCCCGGCGTTTTCGACGATCAAGGCGATGTTGTGGGGGTTGCGGATCCCGAGCCCGGAGCCGATGGGCGATCCGAGCGGCATGACGGCTGCGCAGCCTGCCTGTTCGAGGCGCCGGGCGAGGACCGGGTCGTCACTTGCATAGGGCAGGACGACGAAGCCGTCGGCGACGAGCTCCTCGGCGGCAGCCAGCAGCTCCACGGGGTCGGGGAGAAGGGTGCGCTCGTCGCCGATCACTTCGAGCTTGATCCAGGTTGTCTCGAGCGCGTCCCGTGCGAGGCGTGCGACGAGAGCCGCCTCGCGAGCCGTGTAGCAGCCTGCCGTATTGGGGAGGACGTCAATGCCGTGGGTCGCGAGCGCGTCGAGGACCGACCCGCGCGAGGCCGTGTCCGCCCTGCGCATCGCGACGGTGGCGAGCTCGGCGCCGCAGGCCTCGGCGGCTTGCGCGATCTGCTCGATGCTCGCCGCTCCCCCTGTGCCGAGGATCAGGCGCGATCGGAAGCTCCGGTCGGCGATGACGAGGGGATCGTCGCCGGGCACGCTCATCCCCCGGGCACCGCCGTGACGATCTCGACCTGGTCGTCATCGACGACGCAGGTGCGGCTCCACCGGCTGCGCGGCACCACCTCTCGGTTGATGGCCACGGCGATGCCGGTGGGGCGGTGCCCCGTCGACGCGAGGAGGTCGTCGACGGTGGTGCCGGCACCGAGCGTCACCGGGGTGCCGTTGACGAAAGCGGAGACCACCGTCACGAGCGCTCCGTCACGGGGGGGCGGCGCCTCGAGGTGGCCTCGTCTTTGGAAAAGGGGCGTTCGGCGAAACGCCCGGGGCTGCAGGAAGCCGGGATGGACGGGACGGCGGTGGCACCGGAGACCAGGCAGCCCGCCACCAGGTCGGCCGTCATGGGTGCGAGCAGGATCCCGCCGCGGTAGTGGCCGGTCGCCAAGACGAGGCCGTCGAGGCCTGCCGGGCCGATGAGAGGCCGGTTGTCCGGGGAGCCGGGCCGCATGGCGGCCTCGGACGCGACGAAGGAGGTCTCGTCGACTGCCGGAAAGACGCGGAGCGCGTCGTCGAGCAGGATCCGCACCGCGCCCGAGCGCGACGCGTCGGTGGCCGGCATCTCCTCGGAGGTCGCCCCGAGGAGCAGCTCCCCGCTCGCGCGCGGGACGAGGTACACGGGGCGGCCGTTGACGAGACCCCGCAGCGTCTGGCGAAGAGCGAGACCAGACGCTGCGCTCTCGAGGCGGAGGAGCTGGCCTTTGACCGGCCGGACCGGGGGGACCGCCCCGGGGGGAAGGCCGGCGAGGGTCCCGGATCGCCAGCCGGCGGCGAGGACGACGTGGCCCGCCGTGATGGTCCGGCCGTCGTCGAGGGTGACGCCGGTGGCGCGATCGCCAGCGACGTCGATGCCGGCCACGCTGTGGCGCACCAGGGCGGCCCCGCTGCGGCGGACGGCCTCAGCGAGCGCCGCGAGCAACAGGCGGTTGTCGACCTGGTGGTCGCCTGCGGCGAAGAACCCGCCGCGCACACCCGGAGCGAGCAGCGGCTCTCGTTCGCGGCACTCGCGGGTGGACAGCAGGGTCGAGTCCAGGCCGAGGGACCCGTGAAATCGCCAGAGGTCCTCGAGGTAGGCGTAGTCACCCGCGTCGGCTGCGACATGCAGGGTGCCCGCAGCGACGTAGCCGACCGGCAGGTCGCTGGCGGCGGCCACCTCCTCTGCAAAGGCCGGCCATCGCCGGGCCGAGTCGATCCCGAGGGCCAGGAGCTCCTCCTCGCCGTAGGCGAGCTCGCCGACCGGGGCGAGCATGCCTGCCGCGACATGGGAGGCCCCGCCGCCGGGATCGGGGTCGACGACGACGGTGGAAAGCCCGGCGCCCTGCAGACGCCACCCCACGGCGAGCCCGATAACGCCTGCCCCGACGACGACGACGTCTGCCTGACCGTCTTCGGAGGTTGCCATCGCGTGTATCCTACGGCCACTGCGTTTGGGCCAGCGTCGTCCCGTCGCGCAGCCAGATCCCGGAAGCCTGTCGACGCCGACAGGGCCGCCATCTGGGCAACCCAGCTCATCCCACGCACGGTCACGAGGAACGGACGGCGCACGAATGGCATTTGCAGATGGCCCGCGGGGCCTCTACAGACCCGAGCTCGAGCATGATGCCTGCGGTGTCGCCTTCGTCGCCGACCTCGCCGGCAAGGCGCGCCACGACCTCGTCGAGGACGGCCTCACCGCCCTCGAGAACCTGAGCCACCGCGGGGCGTCGGGTGCGGAAGTAGCAACAGGCGACGGGGCCGGCATCCTCGTCCAGATGCCCGACGCGCACCTGCGTGCCGTGGCCTCTCAAGCCGGGATCGACCTGCCCGCCGCAGGCGCCTATGCCGCCGGGATCGCATTCCTCGACGGGACGAGCACCGACGCCGACCGTGGAGTCGCCAAGCTCGCCGCCTCCGAGGGGCTGCGCATGCTCGGATGGCGGGACATGCCGGTCGACGCCTCGAGCCTCGGTGCGACGGCCCGGCGGGCCATGCCGCACTTAGCCCAGGTCTTCGTCGCCGTCGACCCGGAGTCTCCGGTCGCCGCCGGTGAGGCGATGGCGTTCGAGCGACGCCTGTTCGCATTGCGCAAACGAGCGGAGCACGAGGCCGGGGTGTACCTCGCAAGCCTCTCGTCGCGCACCCTCGTCTACAAGGGCATGCTCACCTCGCACCAGCTCCGGGAGTTCTACCTCGATCTCGCCGACCCAGCCTTGACGAGCGCACTCGCCCTCGTGCACTCGCGTTTCTCGACGAACACCTTCCCCTCCTGGCCGCTCGCCCACCCGTATCGCTACGTGGCGCACAACGGGGAGATCAACACCCTGGCAGGGAACAGGAACTGGCTGCGTGCCCGTGAGGCCCTCCTTGCGAGTGACCTCATCCCCGGCGACCTCGAGCGGCTCTTCCCGATCTGTACACCTGGGGCCAGTGACTCGGCGTCCTTCGACGAGGCCCTCGAGCTCCTGCACATGGGGGGGCGCTCGCTTGCGCACGCGGTGCTCATGATGATCCCCGAAGCCTGGGAGCGCCACGAGGCGATGGACAGTGCCCGGCGCGCTTTCTACCGATTCCACGCCGCGCTCATGGAGCCGTGGGACGGCCCCGCGGCCATCGCCTTCACCGACGGGACCGTGATCGGTGCCGTCCTCGACCGGAACGGCCTGCGCCCGGCTCGCTACTGGGTGACCGCAGACGGGTTGGTGGTCATGGCGTCGGAGGTCGGCGTTCTCGACATCGACCCGGCACGCGTCGTCAAGAAAGGCCGCCTCCAGCCGGGACGGATGTTCTTGGTGGACCTGTCGCGCGGACGTATCGTCGACGACGACGAGATCAAAGCCGAGCTCGCGGCCGCCCATCCTTACCAGGAGTGGCTTGACGAGGGCCAGGTCCATATCCGCAATCTCCCCGCGCGCTACATGCTCACCCCGCAGCACGCCTCCGTCGTCGACCACCAACGCCTCTTCGGCTACACCGAGGAGGAGCTGCGGACCATCGTGGCCCCGATGGCCGCCACCGGCGCAGAGCCGATCGGCTCCATGGGCACCGATACCCCCGTGGCCGTCCTCTCACGGCGATCACGCCTGCTCTTCGACTACTTCAACCAGCTGTTCGCGCAAGTGACGAACCCTGCCCTCGACGCGATCCGCGAAGAGCTCGTGACCTCTCTCCAGGTCGCCATCGGATCCGAGGACAACTTGCTTGACGCGACACCGGAGTCGTGCCGCCAGATCCTCCTCGACTACCCGGTCATCGACAACGACGAGCTGGCGAAGCTGCTGTATGTCAACGAGCACGGCGAGACGCCCGGGTTCCAAGCATTCGCGATCGACGGCCTCTACGCGGTCGACGGCGGAGGAGGGGCGATGCGCCAGGCGATCGAGCGGGTGCGCGCTGACGTCAGCCGGGCGATCGCCGATGGGGCCAACCTGATCGTGCTCTCGGACCGCCACTCCAACGCCGAGCTCGCACCGATCCCGTCGCTGCTGCTCACCGGAGCCGTCCATCATCACCTCGTCCGGGAGAAGACCCGCACCCGCGTCGGCCTCGTCGTTGAATGCGGCGACGCCCGGGAGATACACCACATGGCGCTGCTCATCGGGTACGGGGCGTCGGCCGTCAATCCCTACCTGGCCTTCGAGTCCGTGGAGGACCTCATCTCGACGGGCAGGCTCGAGGGGGTCACGCCACGGCAGGCTCTCGCGAACTACATCAAAGCCGCCTCGAAAGGCGTGCTGAAGATCATGTCGAAGATGGGCATCTCGACCGTCGCGTCCTATACGGGGGCTCAGGTCTTCGAAGCCGTCGGCCTCGCCGACGAGCTCGTCGACGAGTACTTCACGGGGACGATCAGTCGCCTCGGCGGCGTCGGCCTCGACGTGCTGGCCGCCGAAGTGCGCGCGCGCCACGGGATTGCCCACCTCGACCGGCGCAGCGAGAGGGCGCACCGCGAGCTCGAGATCGGTGGCGAGTACCAGTGGCGCCGGGAAGGGGAGTACCACCTCTTCAACCCGCGGACCGTCTTCAAGCTCCAACATGCGACGCGAGCGCGTCGCTACGACGTCTTCAAGGAGTACAGCGCGGCGGTCGACACCCAATCTGAGAACCTCGCGACCCTCAGGGGGTTGTTCCGGTTCCGCTCCGAAGGCGTCGTGCCGGTACCCATGGAAGAGGTCGAGCCGGTCGCCGAGATCGTCAAACGTTTCGCGACGGGCGCCATGTCGTACGGATCGATATCGGCCGAGGCACACGAGACGCTCGCCATCGCCATGAACCGCCTGGGTGGGAAGTCGAACACCGGCGAGGGGGGCGAAGACCCGGTTCGCTTTGTCCCGGATGCCAACGGCGACTTGCGGCGCAGCGCCGTCAAGCAAGTCGCGTCCGGTCGCTTCGGTGTGACAAGCGAGTACCTCGCCAACGCCGACGATATCCAGATCAAGATCGCGCAAGGGGCCAAGCCGGGGGAGGGCGGGCAGCTTCCCGGCCACAAGGTCTGGCCCTGGATCGCCAAGACGCGATACTCGACGCCGGGCGTCGGCCTCATCTCGCCGCCACCGCACCATGACATCTACTCCATCGAAGACATCGCCCAGCTCATCCACGACCTGAAGTGCGCCAACCCGAACGCGCGGATCCACGTCAAGCTCGTCGCCGAAGTCGGGGTGGGAACGGTGGCCGCCGGCGTCGCCAAGGCGCACGCCGACGTCGTGTTGATATCGGGCCACGACGGCGGGACGGGGGCGTCCCCCCTCACGTCGATCAAGCACGCGGGAGCACCCTGGGAGCTCGGCCTGGCCGAAACGCAGCAGACACTGATCGCCAATGGGCTACGGGATCGCATCGTCGTCCAGGTCGACGGGCAGCTGAAGACCGGGCGGGACGTCGTCGTCGCGGCGCTCCTCGGAGGCGAGGAGTTCGGTTTCGCGTCGGCGCCTCTCGTCGTGTCGGGTTGCGTGATGATGCGCGTCTGTCATCTCGACACCTGCCCGGTGGGCATCGCCACACAGGACCCCGAGCTGCGCAAACGCTTCGCGGGGCGACCGGAGTTTGTCGAGACCTTCTTCGAGTACCTCGCCGAGGAGGTCCGGGAGCTGCTGAGCGAGCTCGGGCTCCGCAGCATCGAAGAGGCCATCGGCAGGACCGACCTGCTCGACGTCGTCGCAGCGGTCGACCACTGGAAAGCGTCGGGCCTTGACTTGAGCCCGATCCTCGTGGTGCCCACGCCCGCTGTCGGCGACGCGCACCTGCCTGTCGTCCGGCACCAAGCCCGGACGCAGGACCACGGCCTGGACAGCGCGCTCGACGTCTCGTTGATCGAGACCTGCCGCCCGGCGCTGGAGGACGGGGCGCCAGTCGTCGCCTCGTTCCCGATCCGCAACGTGGACAGGACGGTGGGGACGATGCTGGGCTACGAGCTGTCGCGTCGCTACGGGGGCGCGGGACTGCCCGACGGGACGATCTCGCTGCGCTTTGCCGGCTCGGCGGGACAGAGCTTCGGGGCGTTCGTGCCGCGGGGGATCACCCTGACCCTCGAGGGTGACGCCAACGACTACCTGGGCAAGGGGCTGTCCGGGGGACGGATCATCCTGCACCCCGATCCGGCTGCGCCGTTTCGCGCCGAAGAGGAGATCATCGCGGGCAACGTGATCCTCTACGGGGCAACCGACGGGGAGGTGTTCATCCGCGGCCAGGTCGGCGAGCGCTTCTGCGTCCGCAACTCCGGTGCCCTGGCGGTGGTCGAAGGCGTCGGGGATCATGGCTGTGAGTACATGACCGGCGGTCGCGCCGTCGTGCTCGGGCGCACCGGGCGGAACTTCGCGGCCGGCATGTCGGGCGGCCTCGCGTTCGTGTACGACCCGCAGCGGAGGTTCGTCGCGCACGTCAATGGGGAGATGGTCATGCTGGAGGAGCTGGACGACGAGAACGCGACGTGGCTCGAGGAAGTCCTCGTGCGGCACGGCGACCTCACAGGCTCCGCGGTTGCACAACGGCTGCTCGAAAAGTGGGCGACAGAGCGCCGGAAGTTCGTCAAGGTCGTCCCCCGCGACTATGCGCGCGTCGTCGAGGCGACGCTTCGCGCACAGGCCGAGGGGCGCTCGGTCGACGAGGCGGTCATGGCGGCGGCTCGTGGGTAAGCGAACCGGGTTCATCGAGTTCGGCCGTAAGGGGCCGCAACGGCGCCCGGTGCCGTTGCGCGTGCACGACTGGCGCGAGATATACGAAGCGTTCCCCGAAGAGGACGCGCGCATCCAAGCAGCGCGGTGCATGGACTGCGGGATCCCGTTCTGCCACGAGGGATGCCCACTGGGGAACCTGATTCCCGAGTGGAACGATCTCGTCTGGCGGGGCGACTGGTCCGATGCAGTCGAACGCCTGCACGCGACGAACAACTTCCCCGAGATGACCGGCCGCCTGTGCCCTGCGCCGTGCGAGGGCTCGTGCGTCCTCGGGATCAACGCCGAGCCTGTCAACATCAAACAGACCGAGTTCGAGATCTCCGAGAGAGCTTTCTCCGAAGGGTGGGCGTCGCCGCAGCTCCCGTCGGTCCAGACGGGACGGCGTGTGGCCATCGTTGGCTCAGGACCGGCGGGGCTCGCTGCCGCGCAGCAGCTGACGCGGGCCGGCCACGAGGTGGTCGTCTACGAACGTGCCGCCCGCCCGGGAGGCCTCCTCCGCTACGGGATCCCCGAGTTCAAGATGGAAAAGGCGGTGCTCGACCGGCGCCTCGCACAGATGCGCGCCGAAGGCACCCGTTTCGTCACGGGCGTCATCGTCGGGGCGCGAGCGCCTCACGCCGACGGCGATGCCGGGGGGCCCGTGACGCATCAGGATGCGGGCGTAGACGGCACGACGGCAGCCCATGGCGCCCAGGTCGTCCCGGCAGCGCAGCTCGTCGAGGAGTTCGACGCCGTGGTCGTGGCGACGGGGGCGACGGTTCCCCGCCGGCTCGCGGTGCCAGGGGCGGAGCTCGACGGTGTCCACGTCGCGATGGCGTACCTGCAGGGTGCCAACCGGGCCTGCGAGGATTCGGCTCCCGAGCCGCCGATCACCGCCGCCGGGAAGCGGGTCGTCATCCTCGGCGGGGGGGACACCGGGGCCGACTGCCTCGGCACGGCCCACCGGCAAGGCGCGCTCTCGGTCCAGCAGCTGGAGATCCTGCCGCAGCCGCCCGCCGAGCGGGGGACCGAGAACCCCTGGCCCACGTGGCCGGTCATCTTCCGGACCTCGGGCGCGCACGAAGAGGGCGGCGAGCGCATCTTCGCCGTCGAGACGGCCGAGCTTCTGGGCGACGAGGATGGGCGCCTGCGCGCCCTGCGGTACCACGAGGTCCGCCCGGCGCCAGACGGGCGCGGCTTCGAGGCCATTGCCGGGACGGACGCCGAGATCCCCTGCGAGCTCGTCCTGCTTGCCATGGGCTTCCTCGGCACCGAGCGCGACGGCCTGGTCGCAGAGCTGGGGCTCGATCTGACGGCGCGTGGCCAGGTCGCCGTCGGCGCGCAGTGGGAGACGAACGTCGACGGCGTGTTCGCGTGCGGCGACGCGGCCCGCGGCCAGAGCCTCGTGGTCTGGGCGATCGCCGAGGGACGGTCGATGGCGTCCGCCGTCGACCGCCATCTCATGGGGACGACAGCTCTTCCGTCACCGCTGCGACCGGGCCAGCTCGCTCTTCGCTAGATCGCCGGTGCACCGGGATCGGGGGTGCCTGCCGGCGATCATCCCTGCCGGGAGAAGATCGCGGCGGGGTTGGCGACGAGCATCTGGTGGATCTGGTCTTCTGCGACCCCGCAAGCGCGCAAAGCGGGCAGGACATCGTCGTGAATGTGGGTGAAGTGCCAACGCGGCATGGACTGCGCCCGTAGACCCGGGTCGAACCAGTCGATGTAGCACGCGGCGTCATGGGAGAGCACGACGTGATCTGCGTAGCCCCGCGCGCAGAGCTGTGCAACCGTCGCGACACGGTCGTCGAAGGAGGCGAGGACGTCGAGCCCGAACCGATCCATGCCGACGTAGGAGCCGCGGCTGATGAGCTCCTCGAGATACGCGAGGTCGGTGGTGTCGCCGCAGTGGCCAATGACGACGCGCGACAGGTCGACACCCTCTTCGGCGAAGATCCGCTGCTGGTCGAGACCGCGGCGAGATCCTGCGTGGGTGTGCGTCGATATGGGGACGCCGGTTCGGCGTTGGGCAACTGCCACGGCGCGCAGGGCACGCTCGACGCCGGGGGTCACCCCGGGCAGGTCGGTCGCGCACTTGAGGATCCCCGCGCGCACCTGTGTCCCCTTGATGCCGTCGACGATGTCGGAGACGAAAAACCCGACAAGCGGGTCCTCCCCGCTCGGCTCGGTGGCGGCGATGCGCAGGTCGAAGTAGTGGGGAAGACGGTCGTAGGTGTACAGGCCGGTGGCGACGATGATGTTGACACCGGTGCGCTGCGCGACACGTGCCACGCGCCCGACGTCGCGCCCGAGGCCGAGCACGGTCAGATCGACGAGTGTCGTCACGCCCCTGGCGCGCGCCTGCTCGAGTCGTGCGACGGCGTCGTCGACCGCCGCGTCCTCGTCCCAGGGGGTCCGGTAGTTGCGCTCGACCTCGGGGTCGACAACGAAGATGTGCTCGTGCATGAGGGTCTGGCCGAGGGCGTCGACGGCCACTGGCCCGCGCACGGTGGCAACGGTCGGCATCCGCCAAGCCTGTCACCGGCGCCCGGCCCGTGCCGGGGTTGCCCCCGTGACCGCAGCCTGCGCGTCGCCGGCCGCCAGTCGGAGGACCTCGGCGACATAGCGAGACGAGTGGTTGTAGTCGAAGATGGCGCGGGGAAGGGTCGCCGGGCTCCCGGCCCCGTCCCGGCAGAGGAGCCGGGCGGCGGAGTAGACGGCATCGGACGGGTCGTAGGGACTGGGTGGCACGGCCCCGCCAGGGCCGACGACCGCGACAGAGGCGAACGTCGCCGGCTCGAACTGCATAGGCCCTTCCGCTCCCGCGGCGTTGGCGCCGGAGTGGACACCGGCAGCGTCGGAGCTGCCATTGGCGCTCTCGACGGTCCCGATGGCAGCCAGGACGGTCCAGGGCAGGCCGGGACAGGTTGCTGCCGCGCCGACGTAGAGGGAGAGCATGGGAGGTGGGATCGCCGCGAGACCGCTCGCTCCCGGGGCAGAGGGAACCACGAGTGCCGTGGCGGCGATCGTGACCAACGCGACGCAGCCGGACGTGGCGGCGGCGACGGCTGCCAAAGCTGCGGCGCACAGGACGAGGGCGCGGTGGCGCATAGGGCATCTCCGGGCTGACCTTCGACGGCGCCCGAGACCGGGGCGCAACGGCCGCTCGCTCCCCGCCGAGCAACGGCGCCACCGGAAGCGGCACCTGCAACGAGGGAAAAGGGCACGACGGACCCTGCCGGTTCATTGGAGCAGCCCGCTCACGACATGTCAACGGGGCGGCGGCTGTAATGTCCCCGCGGCTGTAACGTGGCCGTACAACGGGTGCGCGACAAGCAGGGGAGAGCGCGATGGACAGCACCATGCAGGACGTGCCTTTGACGATCGGGCAGATCTTCCGGCACGGGCAGAGCGTTTTCGGCTCGAGCGAGGTCCTCACCTACGCGGGGGACCACACCCGGCGTGCGACCTTCACCGAGGTGGCCGGCCGGGTCGCGCGCCTGGCCCGTGGGCTGCGCAGGCTCGGGGTGCGCGAAGGCGACCGGGTCGGCACTTTCTGCTGGAACCACCAGGAGCACCTCGAGGCGTACCTCGCCATCCCGTCCATGGGTGCGGTCGTCCACACGCTCAACATCCGGCTCTTCCCCGAGCAGCTCGCCTACATCGTGCGCCACGGTGGGGACAAGGTCGTCCTGTTCGACGCCTCTCTCACGGGCCTTCTCGCCCGGGTGCGGGAGGCGTTGGACGGAGTCGACCACCTCGTCGCGATCGGCGACGGCGACACGTCCGCTCTCGGGGAGGTCCTCGCCTACGAGGAGCTGCTCGCGGGCGAGGAGCCCTCATACGACTGGCCGCTCGTCGACGAACGGGACGCCGCCGCCATGTGCTACACGAGCGGGACCACCGGCGATCCGAAGGGCGTCGTCTACAGCCATCGCTCGACGGTCCTGCACTCGATGGCCGTCACAAGCGCAAACGGCCTGGGCCTTGGCCAGCTCGACCGGGTCCTGCCGATCGTCCCGATGTTCCACGTCAACGCGTGGGGGGTCCCCTACGCGGCGTGGATGTCCGGCGCCGACATACTCATGCCGCAGAGGTTTCTCCAGGCCGCACCGCTTGCGGCCATGTTCGCCGAGCACCGGCCGACCCTCGCCGCCGGGGTGCCGACGATCTGGAACGACCTCCTGCACTTCGCCGAGGACAACGACGTCGACCTCTCCTCGGCGCGGGCTTTGGTGGCGGGAGGTGCGGCCGTGCCGCGCGCTCTCATCGCCGGGTACAAGGACAGGTTCGGTATCCCGTTGACCCAGGGCTGGGGGATGACCGAGACGAGCCCTCTGTGCGCCCTTGCCATCCCGCCGCGCAACTCGGCACCGGACGACGAGATCGACTACCGGTCGCGTACCGGCAGGGTGATCGCCGGAGTCGAGGTGCGCGTCGTGGGAGCCGACGGGAATGTCCTGGCGAACGACGGCGCCTCCGTCGGCGAGTTCGAGGTGCGGGGGCCGTGGATCACGGGGTCGTACTTCGGTCAGGAAGACCAGGGTCGATTCCACGACGGGTGGCTGCGCACAGGGGACGTCGGAACGCTCGACGGTCTCGGCTTCATGCAGATCACCGACCGTACGAAGGACGTCATCAAGTCGGGGGGCGAGTGGATCTCCTCGGTGGAGCTGGAGAATGCGATCGTCGCACATCCCTCGGTGCTCGAAGCCGCCGTCATCGGCGTCCCGGACCCCAAATGGGACGAGCGGCCACTGGCGTGTGTCGTCGTCCGCGACGACACCGATGCCGACGTTGGCGCGCTCAGCGCGTTCCTGGAAAGCAAGGTTGCCCGGTGGTGGCTTCCGGAGCAATGGGCTGTCGTCAAGGAGATCCCGAAGACAAGCGTCGGCAAGGCGGACAAGAAGGTCCTGCGGTCGCTGTACGCAAAGGGCGAGCTCGACGTCGACGTGGTCGACCGTGGGTGACCGTCTCGAGGGCATCCGGTCTCGCCTGGAAGCGATCGCCGAAGAGCTCGGAGACGTTGCCATCGATCGCCTCCGGGAGGCGATGGGCGACGGTCCTGACGCAGCCGCAGCAGCGGTCGCCGACGAGCGCACCATCAACCGGGCCCGCCGGTCCGTCGAAAAGGCCGTCGTGCTGCTGCAGGTACAAGAGAAGGCGGCCCCCGACTGACCCTACGGGACCGGGGGTGCAGGCTGGGCGGGCGGGCCGGCGCCACCAGCGCCGGCGCCCGGCGTGGCGGGCCAACCGGCGTTGAGCGCGTCGATGAGCGTGCGAAGGCGCCCGTAGTGGCGGCGATCGAAACGCAGGGCGATGCGCGCAAGGTCAACGTTGTCCCGATCGGACCTTTCGGGCGGCAGAGGTGACGACGTCCGGATCCTGCCGCGGGACGCGATGTCGGCAAAACGGACGTTGAGCTCCTGCAGGGCTGTGTTGTCGGGGGCGTTCTTGAGGCGGAGGACGAGGAGGTCTCCGACCCAGCGGCACGAGTGGTAGTTCGCGTAGAACCCGAGAAGTTCATCGCGCGCTACCGAGACGTCGTCGGTGATGCGGTACAGGCCGAGATCGTCCGCCGAGACCATGCCGGACGAGACGACGCGCTCGCGCAAGAAGCGGTCCCAGCCGCTCCAGTACTGTCCGCCGGGGACGTCGAGGAGGACGATGGGCGCCGGTTCTGCCTTTCCCGTCTGGACCAGCGTGAGAAGTTCGAACATCTCGTCGAGGGTCCCGAAGCCGCCTGGGAGCGCGACATAGGCGGATGACTCCTTGATGAGCATCAGCTTGCGCGTGAAGAAGTACCGCATCTGGACGAGCTTGGGATCAGTCGCGATGAAGGCGTTGACCTCCTGTTCGTGGGGCAGGCGGATGTTGACGCCGAGGGACATCTCCCGTCCGGCACCCTCGCTGCCCGCCGCCATGATCCCCTCCCCAGCACCTGTGACCACCATCCAGCCGCGGTCGGCCATGGCGCGGGCGAGGTCGCGCGCCTGGCTGTAGAGGGGGTCGGCCGGCGCCGTCCGAGCGGAGCCGAAGATCGTGACCTTGCGGATCGCCCTGTACGGCTGGAAGGTGCGGAACGCTTCGGCCATCTCTTGGAGAGACGTGTTGGCGATCTTCAGGTCGAGACGGGCCGGAGATTGGGTGCCGAGCTCGAGGGCCGTGTGAACCAGCGAGGTGACAAGGTCCTTGTGGTCGACGACGCCCGCGTCGTCGAGGAGGGCCGCGATCAGACCGTCGATGTCGCGCTGCACGGCTCGACCGGCTGGTACAGGGTGGTGCGCTGGACGAGCGGACGCCCGAGGGGCGCGACGAGCTCGCGCAGCTGGTCAGCGCCCATGCGCTGGCCGTGCAGCGCACCGGCCGCGCGCGAGATGTTCTCGTCCATGAGGGTGCCTCCCAGGTCGTTCGCGCCCGCAGACAGCAGCTGGCGGGCTCCGACGGCCCCCATCTTCACCCAGCTCACCTGGATGTTGTCGATCAGGCCCCGATAGGCGATACGACCCACCGCGTGCATGAGGAGGGCCTCGCGGAATGTCGGGCCGCGCCGGGCGCGCTTTTGGAGGTAGATGGGCGCACCCATGTGGACGAAGGGAAGCGGGACGAGCTCGGTGAATCCGCCCGTCTCCTTCTGGAGAGCGCGCGTCCGCACGAGGTGGCGGGCCCAATGGCGGGGGTTCTCGATGGAGCCGAACATGATGGTCACGTTCGATCGGAGGCCGACGGCGTGCGCTGCGCGGTGCGCCTCGAGCCACTGGTCCGTCGTGATCTTGTCAGGGCAGAGGACGGCCCGGACCTCGTCGTCGAGGATCTCCGCCGCCGTCCCGGGCAGGGTCCGCAAGCCGGCTTCCTTGAGGCGGCGCAGGTAGGACGTGAGGTCCTCGCCGAGGCGCCGGGCTCCCTCGGTGACCTCGAGCGCGGTGAATGCATGGATATGTATCCGATCCGATGCGGCGCGCACCGCCCGCAGGACGTCGATGTAGTACTCCCCGTCGAAACTTGGGTGAATGCCCCCCTGAAGGCACACCTCGGTCGCACCGTAAGCCTCGGCGTCGGCAACCCTCTCGGTCACCTCGGCAAGGTCGAGCAGGTACGGATCGCCGCGCAGGTTGAGGGAGAGCGGGCCTTTGGAGAACGCACAGAAACGGCACTTGAACGTGCAGATGTTCGTGTAGTTGATGTTCCTGTTGACGACGTAGGTGACCGCTTCTCCCACGGCATCGGTGCGCAGCTCGTCGGCGAATGCGGCAACATCGGCGACCTCGCCGCCGCGAGCTGTGAACAGGATGGTGAGAGCGTCTTCGTCCGCCTCGGCTCCGCGGGCGAGATCGTCGAGCACGTCGCGGACCGCACTGTGCTCCGTGGCGCTCCGCAACGGCGCGCGCGCGATGCCGCGGTCGGTCAGGCGGGGTGGCGTGATCTCGCTGCCTGCGCACCAGGAGTGGTCACGCGCGCATCCCTCGGCATCGGATGCGTCGAGGACGGGAAAGCGAAGGCCCGGATCGAGCCACCGGTCGGACGCGGTGGCAAACTCCGGGTACACGGTCAGACGGGGAGCGAGGACCAAGCCGGCCGCCTCGGTGACCGACGCCAAGGTATCGATGGCAGGCCAGGCGCGTTCGGGGTTGACGTGATCGGCCGTCACGGGCGAGACACCGCCCCAGTCGTCGATCCCGGCATCCAGCAGCTGGCGCGGATCGTCGGCGAGGTTGGGGGGGGCTTGGAGGTGGACCGAGGCAGGCAGGACCATGCGGGCTGCGGCGACCGTCCAGGCCATCTCCTCGGCACTGCACGGCGGCCAGGCATGCATCGCCGTGCCTGGTTTCGGGAGGAAGTTCTGGACGATGACCTCTTGGACGTGGCCGTGACGACGGTGCGCCGCCGCGATGGCGTGCAGGGCGGTGAGACGGCTGGAGCGTGTCTCCCCGATCCCGACGAGGATGCCCGTCGTAAAGGGGATCGCGAGATCGCCAGCGGCGGCAAGGGTCGCGAGGCGTCGGGCAGGGTCCTTGTCGGGAGCGAGGCGGTGGCAGGCGAGCCGCTCGTCGAGGCTTTCGACCATCATCCCCTGGCTGGCGGCGACCGTGCGCAGGCGCGCGAGATCGTCCCGGTCAAGGGCACCGGCGTTCGCGTGGGCAAGGAGGCCGGTCTCGACCGTTACCTGGGCGGCTGCTGAGACGAGGTAGTCGACGGTCGATGCGTAGCCGTGGTCGGCGAGCCAGGCGCGGGCGCTCGGGTAGCGCTCTTCGGGGGCCTCTCCGAGAGTGAACAGTGCCTCGTGGCAGCCGGCAGCCGCCCCGGCCGCGGCGATGGCGATGACCTCGGCGATGGGCAGATATGGCGTGTCCACGCGCGCGGGCGCGGTCGCGAAGGTGCAGTACCCGCAACGGTCGCGGCACAGGCGCGTGAGGGGGATGAACACCTTGGGGGAGTACGTGATGCGGTTGCCATGGGCCTCGCGCCGGCGATCGCGAGCCATCGCGCACAGATCGTCGACGGGGGTGTGCAGAAGGTCCTCGTCGGAAAGGGGCACGGCGCGCACCCTAGTGGGCGGTTCGTTGGCGGTCGAGGTTGGCGGCGCGAGCAGCGACGGTCACCCCGGCCGTTGTCGTGGCGCCTGCCGGCGGTGGTCGCGCGGCTCGATCGACGAGCCACAGGACAGAGGCCGCGCGTACCCGGGATGCGGGCACGTCCTCTCCGGAGAGGACGGCGGCCAACGCGTCGGCCTTCGCCGCCCCGGCGACGGTGAACACCACCCTGCGGGCGCGGGCGATGGCCGTCAGCGTGACCGTCATGCGCCGGTGAGGATTGCGCCCCGACGGGTCCTCGGCGAGGGCGACGAGATCGCCGGTGCCGGCCGAAAGGGCGCCCGACCCGGGGAAAAGCGAAGCCGTATGGCCGTCGGGGCCGAGACCGAGGTGGACGAGATCGAAGGGTCCCTGGGCGGCAAGCAACCGTCCATAGGCGTCGGGACCATCGCTGCACGACATGGGATGGATGCTTCCCACCTCCGGGAGATGGCTCAACAGGGCCTCGCGCACCAGTCGTTGGTTCGAGGCAGGATCGTCGGCGGGCACACAGCGCTCGTCGCCCCAGAAGACGTCGACGTCCTGCCAGGCGATGCGCTTGCGCTCTCCGGCGAGGGCCGCATAGCACAGCTGGGCCGTCGGCCCGCCGGAGACGAGAAGGGAAAAGCGCGGCCCCTGCCGCAAGGCGAATGCCGCGATGACCTCTTGCGCGAAGGCGGCGGCGACGTCGTCGACCACCCGGACGTCACCCGCAAAAGCGTCCACGAGGGTCACGGCGCCGGGTCGATCCATTGGCGGCCGTCACGGCCGATGAGGTGCACGGCCTCCTCGGGGCCCCAGGTCCCGGCGGGATAGCGCGACAGGGGAGCTTCGCCGGCTTCCCAGGCGTCGAGGATGGGGGAGACGATCCGCCAGGCCTGGTCGACCTCGTCGGTGCGGATGAACAGGGTCGGGTCGCCGTGGACCGCGTCGAGGAGGAGGCGTTCGTAGGCGTCGTGGGGTGGCTCGGGGAAGGTCGCGCCGTAGGAGAAGTCCATGGCGACGTCTTGGATCCGGAACTCCTGCCCAGGGACCTTGGCGCCGAAGCGCAGGCAGATCCCTTCGTCGGGTTGGATGCGCACGATCAGCGTATTGGGCCCGAGAGCGCGGGCAAGGCGCCCGGAGAAGGGCAGGTGGGGAACGGGGCGGAACTGCAGTGCCACCTCGGTCGCCCGGACCGGCAGGCGTTTGCCCGTCCGGACGTAGACGGGGACCCCCGCCCACCGCCAGTTGTCCACGTGCAGGCGCATGGCGACGAAGGTCTCGATCCGGGACGCCGGATCGACGTCATCCTCCTCGCGGTAACCGGCGACACGAGCCCCGTCGACGGATCCGGCGACGTACTGGCCCCGGACCGCGTGGGTGGCCACCTGATCGAGATCGAGGATCTCGACGGCACGCAACAGCTTGACCTTCTCGTCGCGGATCCCCTCGGCGTCGACGCGGGTCGGAGGCTCCATCATCGTCAGCGACAAGACGGCCATGACGTGGTTCTGGACGATGTCCCGCAGTGCGCCGGCCGTCTCGTAGAAGCCACCACGGTGCTCGACGCCGATGCTCTCGGCGACGGTGATCTGGACGTGGTCGACGTAGCGGCGGTTCCACACCGGCTCGAAGACGGCGTTGGCAAAGCGCAGGGCGAGGACGTTTTGGACGGTCTCTTTGCCCATGTAGTGGTCGATCCGGTAGATCTGCGACTCGTCGAAGGAGCGGTGCAGGTCCTTGTCGAGAGCGGTCGCGCTCTCAAGATCGCGGCCGAAAGGCTTCTCGACGACGAGCCGCGTGAACCGCCCGCTGGTTGCGGCGCTTGCCATGCCATGCTTTCCCAGCGCGTCGGCAAGGACCCCGAACATTGCCGGCAGGGTCGCCAGGTAGAAGAGGCGGTTGCCGGCGGTCCCGTGTTCTTGGTCGGCCCCTTCGAGAACCTGGCGCAGGCTCTCGAAGGTGTCGGGATGGCCGTACTCGCCGGCCACATAGCGAAAGCGGCTCACCGCCTCGCGCCACTGTGGGCCTGCGTCGGGCACCGACTGGATCGCCACGCGTTGGAAATCTTCGTCGTTCCACGGTGTCCGGGCGACTCCGACGACGGAGAAGGCCCGCGGCAGCATCGAGCGCTCGACGAGGTGCGCAAGTGCCGGCAGGATCTTGCGTTGGGTGAGGTCGCCTGACGCGCCGAAGACGACAATGGCAACGGGAGGGGCGCCGGCGGCGCGGGAGCCATCGGTGGCCGGTTCCGCCGCCGTCATGATCCACCGGGTCCAGACGGGGCCTGGCCGTTCGCCCGGGTCGCGAGGCTGTCCAGGGCCTCCTGCCACGCAGCGCCTTCCCAGGCGACGCTGAGGACGCGCCGGCCGTGGGCCTCGAGGCTTTGGCGGTCACCGACGGCCTGGGCCCCGATCAGCGTCCCGAAGCTGTAGGCAGAGCCGGGGATGGGCACGTCAGCCGCGGGGTCCGCGGGTGCCAGGAGCTGCACGGCGACCACCGAGGCGGGCCCGCCTTTGTGGAGCTGGCCCGTCGAGTGCAGGAACCGGGGTCCGTAGCCGGCGGTGACAGCGAGGCCGCCCAGGCGGTCGCGCACCGCCGTGCGCAGGTGTGCGAGGTCGCGGTCGACGCCGAAGGGCACGTACGCCTGGATGGAGACATAGTCACCGGGCCGCACCGTTGCGTCCAGCCACGGCGTCAGCGCGCTGACGGGCACCGTCTCGATGGCGGGCAAGGGCAGCGCGTCGAGCACGGCGGCGGTGTTGTGTTTGGACTCCGCGACGTTCGGTTCGTCGAACGGGTCGACGTCGAGGACGTGACCGGCCGCCGCAGTCGCCAGCTCCCAGCGCAGGAACTGGGCGGCAAGTTCGGCGGCGCTGCCGGGTGACACGGTCACGACATGGCGGTCGGGACCTGACTCGGCCTCGGTCGTGGGAACCGGGACGCAGCCGCGCCCCTGCTTGCCCGTCGACTCCGCGATGAGCTGTTCGATCCACAACCCGAAGGACCGAAAGGCTTCGGGAACGACGATCGTGACCTTGTCGCTACCGGCCAGGGCAGCGGCGCCCATCGCCAGGCCGAGGTCGACGGCCTCTGTCCTGTCGATCGCCAAAGCGGCCTCGCAGAGCTCTGCGACGTCGTAGCCGCACAGAGCTGCGGGAACCATGCCAAAGAACGAGAGCACCGAGTACCGGCCGCCGATGTCGGCAGGATTGAGGAACGTCCGGTGGAACCCGCGCTCGTCGCCAAGCGCGGCGAGCGGTGTGCCGGGATCGGTGATCACCGCGTAGCGCCGGGGGTCGGCCATTTGCGACCAGGCGTGGGCGAGCAACGCGTTCGGTTCGAGGGTCGTGCCGGACTTGGACGAGACGACGACGAAGGCATCGTCGAAGTCCAGGCCGGCGACGGTCTGGGGATCGGTCGTGTCGCACACGGTCACGCGACGCCGGGCGGCGTGCGGGCCGGCGGCACCTTCGGCCGCCACGGCGGCGAGAACCGCCGGGCCGAGGGAGGAGCCCCCCATGCCGAGGAGGATGACGTGGCCCTGGTCGATGGTGGCCGCCCACGCAGCCAGGTCGGCGGCCTCGGCCGCCAAGCGGCCCGGGACGTCCAGCCAGCCGAGGCGGTCCTGCGACACGTTCCCCTCGGGCCACAGCGTCGGGTCGCGGCTTTCGATGCGGCGAAGGATGTCGGAGGCGGTCATCAGCGCGTTCCGCCGGTGCCGAACAGGCGCTCCCGCTGGTCTGCAAGGCGGACGAGCAGGTCCGTAAAGGAGGTTGCGAAGGAACTGACGCCCTGCTTCTCCAAAGTGTCGGCGACATCGGCGAGGTCAACCCCGGCTTGGGCGAGGGCGTCGAGATCGGCCTGGGCACCGTCGGCGTCCGCGTCGACCGTGCGTGCGATCGTCCCGTGATCGAGGAAAGCCTCGAGGGTCGCGTCGGGCATCGTGTTGACGGTGTCGGGACCGATCAGGTTGTCGACGTAGACGAGGTCGGCATAGGCGGGGTTCTTCGTCGACGTGGAGGCCCACAACGGGCGTTGGACGTTGGCGCCGCGGGCCGCGAGCGCCTCCCAGCGGGGGCCCGAGAAGGCCCGGCGGAAGTGCGCGTAGGCCGTCTTCGCCTGGGCAACTGCGGCCGTGCCGCGCAGCTGGTCGAGCATGCGGGCATGCGCTCCACCGCCCCGGTCGGCAAGGTCCTCGATCCGCCGGTCGACTTCGGTGTCGATGCGGCTGACGAAGAAGGACGCGACGCCGTGGACGCTCGCGAGATCCGCGCCCGGGTCGCGAGCCAGCAGTTCGAGGCCACCGATGTAGGCCTCGCACACCTCCGCGTAGCGCTCGATCGAGAAGATGAGGGTGACGTTGATGTTGCGCCCCTCGCCGACGAGCTCCCGTATCGCCGGGACGCCCTCGCGGGTCGCCGGAACCTTGACGAACAGGTTCGGGCGCCGGATGCGCTCGTGCATGGCGCGCGCGGCCGTGACCGTCGCGGGGGTGTCGTGTGCGAGCTGCGGGTCGACCTCGAGGGAGACGAAACCGTCCTTGCCGTTGCTCGCCGCGTGGACCGGGGCGAGAAGGTCGAGGGCCCCTTCGATGTCGCGGATGACGAGCTCCCAGTACGCATCGTCGGTCGTCATGGCGGGCCCGAGGCTGCGCAGCTGGTCCAGGTACGACCCCGGGCCGTCGTCGCTCTCGGCCTCGATCGCCTTCGCCATGATCGTCGGGTTCGACGTGACGCCACGCACGCCGAGGGCGACGAGCTCCGCCAAGTGCCCCTGGGTCACGTAGTCGCGTCGCAAGTTGTCGATCCAGGGGCTCTGGCCCTGGATCGTGCAGAGATCCGTCAGACGCGTCATGTCTCCTCCTTTGTGCCCGCGACGAGCGCTCGTGCGCGCGCAACGACACGTTCGATCGTAAAACCGAGCTTGTCGAGGGTGACGGCACCCGGGGCCGACGCGCCGAATCGGTCGATGGTCACGGTCTCGTCGGCGTAGCGGTCCCATCCGAAGCTGCTCGCCGCCTCGACGGCGAGGGTGGGCACGCTCCGGTGGCGGGGAAGGACGGATGCCCGATACGCATCGTCTTGCTCTTCGTAGAGCTCCCAGCTCGGGAAGGACACGACACGGGCGGCGATCCCGGCACCTTGTAGCTCGGCTGCAGCCTCGATGCACAGCTGGAGCTCGCTGCCGGTGCCGACGAGCACGACGTCGGGGCTGCGCCCGGCGGGCGGGTCGGAGACGACGTAGGCGCCCCGGGCCACGTTCCCGGCGAGCGGGGCGACCTCTGCGAGAACCGGGAGGCCCTGGCGTGAGAGCACGAGCGCCGTCGGGCCGTCGCCGTCGACGGCGACGCGCCAGGCGTGGGCGCATTCGTTGGCATCGGCCGGGCGGATGACCCGCAACCCCGGCATCGCGCGCATTGCCGCGAGCTGCTCGACGGGCTGGTGCGTGGGACCGTCCTCCCCAAGGCCGATGGAGTCGTGCGTCCAGGAGTAGATGACGTGGGCTCGACTCAGTGCCGCAATGCGCACGGCGGGACGCATGTAGTCGCTGAAAACGAAGAAAGTGCCGCCGACGGGGACGATCCCGCCGTGAAGCGCCATCCCGGTCATGGCAGATCCCATCCCGTGCTCACGGATCCCGTAGTGGACCTGGGAGCCGCCGGGCGACGACCTCGCTTGGTCGGCGGCACCTGCCAAGGCCATTCCCGTGTTGCCGGTCAGGTCGGCGGAACCGGCGACCAAGCCGGGGATGACCTCACTCGTAGCGCGCACCGCGACGTTGAGCGCGCGCCGCGTTGCGACACTGTCCCCCGGCTCGAAGCTCGGCAATTTGCCGGCCCAGCCTTCGAGCCCCCGGCCGGCCAGGCAGGCCCCAAAGGCGACCTGATCCTCGCAAGAGGTGCCGTCAAGGCGCGCCTGCCAGGCGCGCCTTGACTCCTGGTGGCGGCGCGCGCGGGTGCTGTAGAAGGCCAAGACGTCCTCGGGAACCCAGAACTCCTCGTCGATCGGCAGACCGAGGAGCTTCTTCGTCGCGGCGACCTCGTCGGCGCCGAGGGGTTCTCCGTGGGCCGCGGCCGTGTCGGTGCGGTGGGGAGACGGCCAACCGATGTGACTGCGCAGCACGATCAGGGACGGCCGGTCCGCGACGGCCATCGCGCGCCGTAGGGCAGCTTCGATGCCATCCAGGTCGTTGGCGATCTCGCCGACGTCGTCGACGTGCCATCCATAGGCCCGGAAACGGGCCGGGACGTCGTCGCTGTAGGCGAGATCGGTCGGGCCGTCGATGGAGATGTGGTTGTCGTCGTAGACGTAGACGAGGCGGCCGAGGCCGAGATGGCCGGCCAGGGACGCGGCCTCGTGGCTGACCCCTTCCTCGAGGTCACCGTCGCTGCAGATGACGAAGGTGTGGTGATCGCAGAGCTCGGGGCCGAAGCGAGCACGCAACCACCGCTCGGCGATCCCCATGCCGACGCCGTTTGCGAAGCCCTGGCCGAGCGGCCCTGTGGTGACCTCGATGCCGAGGTCGTGGTTGGCCTCGGGGTGCCCGGGCGTCGCACTTGCCCACTGCCGGAACGAGCGAAGGTCATCCAAGGTGAGCCCGTATCCGTTGAGGTACAGCATCGAGTACAGCAGGATCGACGCGTGGCCGCAGGACAGTATGAACCGATCCCTGTCGGGCCATCGGGGCTCGGCGGGGTCGTGGCGCATGACGCGGCTCCACAACACGTGGGCGAGCGGGGCAAGGGCCATAGCGGTGCCGGGGTGCCCACTCGATGCGTGCTGGGGAGCGTCCATGGCCAGACCGCGGATGACGTTGACGGCCCGGGATTCGATGTCGCTCTCGCTCACGGCCTCAACCTATCGCCACCCATCGCCCGGGTCTGGCGCATCGCCACGACCGGGACGATCGGCACCTGCCGCCGCCGGCGCCACCCGGTACCAGTCGGGGGGCATCGACTGCCCGTGCGACCCGAAGAGAGCGGCGCAGCAGCTCCGGGAGCGGAGGATCGTCCCGGCTGGCGAGGGACCGATCTCCGCCGCGCAGGACACGGCGGCCAGCGCAACGGGCCCGCAGGTGTCGGCGATCGTGGCCACGTCACGGAGCGGGGAGTGCAGCGGCATGGGGTCGCGCAGGCGCGACGTGAACACGAGTGCCGCACCGATTTCGCCTCGCCGCGTCCGCACAGACGCGGCAGCATTGATGCGATCCGCGAGCTCGCGTCGGGCAGCCTCGGGGTCCCGCAGGTGGAACTGGACACATGTGCCGACCGGAACAGGGGTTGTGACGACCAGCCCGTCACCGCGAGGGGATGGACCGAGGACCCGGCGCACGACGAAGTCACCGCTCCGGTGTCCTCGGGGCGGCTCGCGAACCGCGATCCCGATGTCGACGCCTGCGGCGGCCAGTGCGCGTTCGTCTGGGCCGAGGGCTTGCAGCTGCTCGTCAATCCGTTGCAGGGCAGGCGCACCGGCCAGCTCGTAGATGACGTCCCCGGCGCTTGCCGTGACGACCATGGGCTGCCCGATGGGGCGGGATCCCTCGCTTGCGACGGCATCCATCGCAGCGTCGCCCCCGACGAGCGCGACGACTCCGCCCCCGTCGACGATCGTGTCGTGCGCGATGAACGCTCCCGGCGCGGTCGGTGGTGCTCCGATGAGACCTCCTGCGGTCGCAGCGTCGGGGAAGAGGCCGGCAGCGGCAGCGAGAAAGGGCCGGGCCGGGAACGTCGCGGCGTCGCCGAGGACAAGGGCGCCGGTGGGAGGCCCCTCGAGCCGAGCGACGCAAGCGGCGAGCGACGACCCGACGTCGTCGCCGTCTCGACCTTCACCGGCCTCGTGGCCGCGGCCGGCTCCTCCCGGGGCCAGGACGACGGCTTCGGCACGACGGACGCGCGCCGCCCAGGCGACGATGGCCGGCCCGTTCTCGACGGTGCGTGTCGCCGTTGCGATCGTCTGTGCAACGGATCCGATCAGGATCCGCGGAGCGAGAAGCACCCGGACGGTGCGCGCGATGTCTTCGATTGCCCCCCGGTGGGCCGGCGTCGCAAGAAGGCACACGAGGCCTGGCGGCGGGCCGGGGCCGAGGGCTTCGAGCAACTGCCCCACGGCTTCTC
>JAJZBS010000086.1 GCA_021851885.1 Actinomycetes bacterium
GGCGCGGGATGCACTTGCCGATGCAGGGATCGTCACATTCGAGGTTGGCACGGTCGTCGCGGGCAACGGGAGTGTGCGATTCGACGCGCGATCTGTCGATTTCGGCGCGGCGGCATCCGGCGACAGTGCGCTGCGCAGTGACCGTGTCCACGGCGGTGTGCCGGGGGTTGCGCCACAAGAAGGTGACGCGGCGAGCACTCGGCCGCTTGACGGGCACGCAGGCGAGAGGGAGACGGGGAGGTGACAGAGGGGCACCACGGCAAGACGGAGTTCCCAGAGCTCCGCGATCACCTGCTCGCACACGCGGTGCGGCGCGGTGATTTCGTGCTCAAGTCGGGACGCAAGAGCTCGTGGTTCATCGACGCCAAGCAGACGGCATGCCGCCCCGAGGGGATGCTCCTCGTCGCCGACGCCGTCCTTTCGGTGTTGCCGGAGGCCGTGACGGCAATCGGCGGCTTGACCATGGGGGCCGATCCCGTCGCCTTTTCCGTTGCGGCGATTGCAGCGACGCGCGGCCGGCCGTTGAGATCTTTCAGCGTGCGCAAAGAGGTGAAGGACCACGGCCCCGGAGGCCGCATCGCCGGAGTGCTCGGCAGCGAGGACCAGGTGGTCGTCGTCGAGGACACGACGACACGGGGCACGTCACTTCTGGAAGCAGCACGCGTCGTGCGTGAAGTCGGCGCCGAGCCCCTCTTGCTCCTCGCCATCGTCGACCGCGGCGGGACCTGCGGGGCGCTTGCAGCCGGAGAAGGCATCGCCTTCCGATCCCTGGTGACGGCCCATGACCTGGGCTTCGAGGCCGACGAGGTCGCGACGGCTCCGAACCCCTGATCGGAGGGGCGAACGGCGCTCGGGCCTACGAGGCGGACGTACCCGAGGGCGGCGACGGGCTTCCCGACGGCGGCTGGGTGTTCGCCGAGGGGATCGATGCGTACGGGATGACGGCTGTTGGCGTCGGGAGCGCGACCGGAGCGTTCCACTGAGAGAACGTGAACGACGATGTGAAGCTCACGGATGTCCCATTGAGCGTGGCATGGCCGGTTTCGGTGAGCGCCACCGGAAGGTGTGGGGCAGCCGCTTCCACGGTGAGCTGGAAGTTCAAGGTGGCCGCGGTCCCGAGCACGCTCTGGTTGCCCGACACGACCCCCGAGACCGTGATGACGTTGACGCCTCCGACCACGTGCGCGGCGGACACGGCGGTGGGTGTCAACGTCCCGCTCTGTGTCCCGAGCGCCTCCTGGGCCACCTCTTTGACGGTCATCCCGGCGGCCACGGACTTCGTTGGGGCGTCCGTAGGGGCGAGTGAGATCCACCGGCCGGCGTATGTGGTCGCGTCGGCCTGCGACAGACCGAGCTCGCTTTGCAGAGTCCCGGCATCACCGTTGACGTAGACGGATCCGTTGTTGACGAAGTCCTGGAGCACGCCCTGGGTGAAGTTGTTGACCTGGTAGCCGGCCGTCGGGGTCGCGACACCAGTTTGCGACTGCGTTGTGGCCTGAGGCCCGGTCACAGTCGAGCTGTCGGTGTAGTGGAACGACTGCGCGCTGGACGTGGCGTTGAGCGATGCGGACAGGAGGCTCTTGCCCTGGGAGGAGGCCCGGGGGAGCGTCGTGGTCGGGGCCGTGGTCGTGACCGGGGGGCTCGTCGTCGCTGTCGACGACGCCGACGAGTTGCTTGCGATGCCGAGCCAGATCCCACCGCCGATCGCCAGGAGGACAAGTGCCGTGACGATCGAGATGACTGCGACGCGGGATCTCTTGCGCTGTGGTCGCCCGGCGAGAAGTGTCGGCTCTGGGGAAGGGGATCCCGGAAGCCCACCCGGAACGAAGCCGGTTCCGGCCCCGGGCATCCCGCCTGGTGCAGTGGGTTCGGAGGGGGCCATGGGCGATGGGGCCAGCGTCGCGGCAGCCCCAGGCGGCGGTACGACGGCACCTGCCGGAGGTCCGCCGGCTGGTGGGACTGTCCCCCCACCAGGTGCTCCGATCGGCACCGCCGCTTCACCGACTCCGGTGACAGCACCTTGCGATGGTGGAGTGGCGCTCTCGGATCCCACCCCGGTTGTGCCTTCAGGTCCGGGGCCCGATGCTCCCTCAGCGACTGTGGCTGCGGCTGCACCTACGAGAGCGGCTGCACCTGCGACAGCGGCTGCGGCTTCTGTGCCCGTCCCGGCAGTGCCTTCTGGCACGGACCCAGGCACAGGCCCGGGGACATTCCCCTGTGGCACCGCACCGGCAAGTGGCTCGGGAGACGCGCCAGCCCCCGCCATGGCCACTCCGGGAGGCGGCGGGAATGGCGGCGGCGGGGTCAGGGCTGTTGCCAGCTGGGCCATCGTGTCGACGACGTTCTTCGTGAGGTACTGCGCGCCGCCGGCGAGTTGGAACCAGCGGCCGTCGAGCTGCAGCCGGAGGACCGTGAGCGGGCCGGCGCTCGGATCGATCCAGACGCCGACCGGGGTGACGGACGCGATCCTTTCCCACGAGTACACGTTGCGCACGGCCGGGTCCGGGCCGATGAGATCCAAGCTGTTCGGCTGGACGACCAGCGTCAGGCCAGTCACAGGAGGAGCGCTCCCATCGGCCGGGCCGAAGGTGATGCCGGGGACGTGGTGCTCCATTGCAAAGGCCATCAAGCAAGCCTATGCCCGATGCGACGCATTGTGACCTCGGACCTCCATCCTGTGGAGGTGCTGTGACAGCTGCGCACCGACTGAGCCGACGCCACCATATGGGATAGGGCTCGCGGCGGCCGGACGCAGAACCTCGGTGTACGAGGCAGGCAGTGGATCGCACGGCACGGTGGCTGGGCCAGATGTCGCATACGTGGGCGTCCCGGTCGCCAGGACATCCGAACCGCCGGAGGGAGCCGGTGATCCAGCGACTGGTTGGCGCACGTGACGGGAGCCGCTGCCGTGGTGGTCAACGTCGCCGCAGTCGACGCGTCTGGAAACGGGTGGCTCGCCGCCCATCCGGCCGGCTCTGCGGCCCCGAGCGCTTCGACGGTGAACTACGGGGCGGGTGCGGCGGTCGCAACGCGCGCTGTCGTCGCGCTGGGCACCGGCGGTGCGATCGCCATCACCAACGGACCCGACGCCGCCGCAGATGTGATCGTCGACGTCTCGGGTTGGTTCACCGGTGTGAGCGGTACGACCGGGGATGCCTTCCACCCGCGCATGCCGGCACGGATCGCCGACACGCGCAACGGCTCAGGCTTTCAAGGGGCCGGCCAGCCCGTCGGGCCGGGAACGCCGTTGACCGTCAACGTCGCCGGGTCCGGAGGAGCCCCTCCGACAGGGGCGGACGCCCTCTGGGCGAACGTCACCGTCACAGGGACCGACGCCAACGGGTACCTGACGGTCTTCCCTGCCGGCTCAGCCCCACCGCAGACGAGTGACCTCAACTGGGCGAGCGGCAATCCGGTGGCCAACGCGGCGGTCGTCACGCTCGGGAGCGGGTCGGTGACGCTCGTGGCGCCCAACGGGCCGGCCGACGCGATCGTCGACTCCTTCGGCTGGTTCGGTGCGCCGACGACCGGGACGGCGACGGCGGGCGCGTCCGGGCGCAGCGCCGGCACGACGGCCGGCGGCAAGCGTGCGACGGTGCTCGATGCGTCGGGCAATCCCATCGCGCTCAGTGGAGCGCGGATGCCGTCAGGGTGGACCCTCGATCCGGCGGGCGGGCGTAACGAGGTCGACACGTACCAGGCCGACGGGTCTTCGAACGCCATCGCGCCCGCCGGGTCGGCGTCGGCCATCCCGCCGATCGCCGAACCCGCGGGCATGCCGGCTCCCGGATGCCCCGCCAACATGGTGCTCGCCGGCCACTGGCTCGACGCGGCCGGGAGCCTCCCCCTGTCGTCGGGCACCATCTCCCAAGACGATCCCGCGGCCGCTGCGTGCGCCGCGGGCCTCGGGGGCGGCACGCTCGGGTCGTGCTCGGCCGTCGACGCCATCGACGTGTCCAACCCCTCCAGCACCACGCCGATCGAGCATCTCATCCCCGTCGGCGAGGATGCCTACGGGATCGCCTTGTCGGCGGCGACGGGCACGCTGTACGTCTCGAACTGGGCCGACAGCACCGTCTTCTCGCGCGGCCACGGCGAGGGGACCGTCTCGGTGGTCCATCTTGCGGCAGGCGGAGGCAACGGCAAGGAGATCCAGGTCATCCCCGTTGGCAACCAGCCGATGGGGATCGCTGTGTCGCCCGACGGCCTCAACGCCGTCGAGGTCCTTCGTTCCGATGGTCAGGCGATCCCCCAGTATGTCTCTGCCGCGCTCTCCTCAAAGGCGAGGGTGACGACGTATGCACCAGGCACCTACATCCCCACAGGATGGATGCCGATCGCCTTGACGACGGGCCCAGCCCCGTCGGGTACCTCCACGTCGTGATCGTCCTACGGGAGAACAAGACCGTCGACTCGATGCTCGGGTATCTCCATGGCAAGCTCCCGGCCCTCCGGGCGAGCGAGTCCGACGAGACCTACGGTCCGTCGACCACCCCCAACCTCGCCCGGCTCGCGCAGGGCTTCGGCATCGACGACAACTCCTTTGTCGCCGGGGACGAGTCCGAGACCGGCCACGCCACCTTGACCGGCGGCGAGACGACCCCGCCCACCGAGATGTTCATCCACGTTGACAACGACTTCGGCTACCGGGGCAACCGCAACGGAGATCCTCTCGGTGGGATCGACTACCCGCGGACCCGCCTCGTCCGCGAGGCACTGAACGCGGGCCTGTCCGAGCGCACCTACGGCGGCGACATCAATCCGGGATCGCCGACACAGGAAAACAACGCGCCGTGGGCCATCTGGGGCGAGCAGTCGAGCTCCGTCTTCTCCGGCACGAACACCGACTATCCCGACACCCAGAGGGCTGGGATCTTCACATCCGGCGAAGCCGTGGACAACGCTTGGGACACCTTGGCAACTGCGTCGCCGCCGCCGGAGTTCGGCAGGACCGTCGGCCTCTGCGGCGGCCCATCGGGATTCTGTGGCTACCCCGGTGCGTCGCCGGGGGACCAGGCCAAGTACTCCGTTGTCGGATGGACCGCCACCTACGACGCCTGCCGGGCCCAGGGGGGCAGCGATGTCACGTGTCAGGAGTCGATGCCGTCGCTTTCGATCCTCGATCTGCCCGACGACCATACGGATGTGGCGAACAACGGCAACAACCCGCTCATGTGGCACCGCAGGTCATGGTGGCCAACAACGACCTCGCAACGGGCCAGATCGCCCAAGCACTGTCGAAGAGCCCCTTCTGGCGCACGACCCTCGTCATGATCGTCGAGGACGACACCCAGTTCACCGCCGACAGCGTGAACGCCCTGCGGTCCTACGTGGTGACGGCGGGAGGCCTCGCCCGCGAGCTCGGCCCCGGTGGACAGGTGAGCCACCAGGTCTCGTCGTTCTGCGGTGTCGACAAGACCGTCGAGGACTTGCTCGATCTCGCGCCCAAGGCGGTCTGCGACGCCATGTCCACCCCGCTGACGTCGCTCGTCGCCAACGCCATTCCCACCGGTGCGCTCCAGGAGTACACGGCGGTCACACCGGGGACCCCGCCCCTACTCCCGTTCCCACAGAAGGGCTCCCCGAGCCTCGGAGTCTGGTGCATTCACGGAAGCCCGACCGGTATCGGCTTCGCCGGTCTCCTGCACTACCAGGCCCTGAAGTGCGTCGCATCGGCCTTCGGTGCCGCCTTGGGGGCTGCCGCTCCTGTCAACCACACCGTCGCCGGCACCGTCGCCGCGCATGAACGCAGCAGTCTGCGCGCCCAGGATCGACGGTCGTGAGCTCGCGCCGCGCTCCAATGCACGCGCCCCGACCCTGAGTGGTCGGGCGCGGCATCGATCCGCGGACCTCGCGCTTTTCAGGCGCGCGCTCTACCAACTGAGCTACCCGACCTCGGTCTCCCCATGTTGCCACCGCCGAGGAGTTGCCGCATCCGGCCCGGGCTGCAGCCGCGGAGGCCGTCCCGGGGTTGTCTCGGACTAAGGAGACTCCTGCGGCCGCTCTCGGCCATCTTGGGAAGAACTGGCGGACCTGACGGGATTTGAACCCGCGACCTCCGGCTTGACAGGCCGGCGTGCACTCCAGACTGCACCACAGGTCCCTGGAATATGCCCTCGTCAGAGGGGTTTTGTCCCGCTCCCGTCCTGCCATGCTGCTGCGTGAGGCCACAAGACCGGAACCACCTTGCGACGCCCCGGGGGCGACAAGGAGGGCCTGGACATGCCGAGAGCCTCCGACGCCGCCCACTCGGACTACGCGAGGAGGACATGGTACTTCACGACCACGATCGGCCGCGACCTGGTCCTACCGGTGGACGCCTATGAGCGGATCACCGGTCCGGTGCCATCCCGCGCGGGGACGCGACGCCGCTCATCCTGCGGCCGTGGTCCGGGCGGACATCGTGATGAAGTCGCGCGCCCACGCCGGTTCGAAGAACGTGCCCGGCCCCTGGACGGTTGCCTGAAGGAGCTTCTGGCCGTTGGCCGGCGCCGCCAGGCCACCAGGAGTGGCCGGATCGTAGGTGACGAAGACGGTCCAGTCCGGATTGATGTCGAGCTGCATGGCGCGCACGGCACCGGCCTGGACGAGAAGCTGGGCGAGCTGTAGCGGGTCCAGGGCCGGACCTGTGACGTAGACGAGGGCACCGTTGGAGGTGATCCCGACGCCCGAGCGCCACTGGTTCTCGATCCCGGGGCCCGTGCAGGTCGTGACACCACATGTGGCGCCCCAGGCGTTCCAGTTGCTGGTCCCGGCCTCAGCCGTGGGGCGGCCGTTGGCGACGAGGGGCACCAGGTTCTGGCGCACGCCGACGACGTTGGGGGTCATGGTGACGTCGCTTCCCCATGCGCCGATGTTGACGCTGCCGTCGCTGTAGATCACGAGCGACGCCGCGCCTTGGACGAGGGGAACGATCACCTTGCCCTCGGTGTAGTAGCCGCCGCCCGCGACGCTCATCATGAAGCCACCGTTGAAGGCGGCGACAAGTGTTGCCGCCTGGGCCGGCTCGACGGGTGCGGTGTATTGGTACGGGCCGCCCCCGGGGCTCTTCGATCCCGAGTACAGCTGGGCCGACAACAGGTGGGTGTCCATCCAGGCGATGCCCGCTGCCTGGGTGCCACCCGGCGGCACGAGAGTGGTTTCGTAGACGGCGGGAACCCCGTCGACAAGGCGCCCGTAGCCGGTCCAGGTGCCGCCCCCCCCGGGTTCTCCGGCAAACGGCACAAGTGGGGCGGGTGCGGCGAGCGGTGTGGGGCCCAAGGGAGCAGTTGTCGGCGTCGACGCGGTGGCCGAGGACGCCCGTGTTGCGCCCTTTGCCACGCTCGTGGCGCCCAAGGGCGTCGCGGTGGGGTGGGCGCTGCAACCGAACAGCGCCAGACCGCCGGCAGCCGCAATCATTGCTGCGACCGCGACGCGCGCACGCTGTGGGCGACGGGGGAGGTGGAGCATGGGACTGCAACCTAGAGGAGTGGACTGGCGAGCTGTCACCGGCATCGCATCGCCGGTGGGCCTAGCTCTCGGTGCTTGCCGGCCACAGGGCGGGCGGGGGTCGGATCTGGCGTGTGTGCGAGGAGCGTCACGGCCGGCCCCTCAGCATGCGACAGCGCGGTGCGGGCCGCATGCCTTCGTCCGGTCCACCGTTGTCTCCTCGGGATCGTCACCGAAGGGGAATCCCGGCGTCCACCACTCGCCGCCGTCGTGGCCGATCGCATACGCCGTGTAGCGACCGGCGGAGTCGGGCAGGTGTTCGATGGCGTCGAGGACGGGGCGACCCCCGGCTGTGAGCGCGGTCGCCAGGGCGTCGGCAGTGGCGAGATCGGGGCCGACAACCGTCGCCGAGGCGAGAGCGCCGTGCGTGCGCTCACCGCTGAAGGGGTCGACGAAGTGGGCGCCGCGCTCGTAGGCGGCCGAGGTGGCGATGGCCCGGTTGGTCCCGGCCGCGACGACGACGCACGCCAGGGCGTCGGCTCTCCAGGGGTGGCGGACTCCGAAGCGCCAGTGGCCGGCTGCGGGATCCCCGCACCAGGCGATGTCCCCGCCTCCGTTGACCACCGCAGACAGGCCCCGGGCTTCGAAGACGGCCAGAGACCGCTCGATCGCCCAGCCCTTCACCAGGCCGGTGGGGTCCACACCGCCGGGCAACGACCACGGGTCGAACCACCCATCGGTGGCGGTGCAGGCCTGCCGGCACAGGCGCAGCACCACTGCAATGTCGGCCGCGTCAGCGGCGTCGATCTCGTCGAGGCGAACAGTGCCTGCGCGGAGACGGCTCATGGGGCTCTGCGGTTTCCAGGTGCTGAACACCTCGTCGGCCCGGTGCAGGAGGCGGCAGGCCTCGCCGAGGGCGGCTCCTGCTTCCGCGGGGTCCGGCCCGGCCACGGTGAAGACCACTGCCGTTCCCATGACGTGCTCCACGTGCTCCACATCGGCCGCGCTGGGCATCGCGGGCTGCGCCGCGTCGTCGCCGGACGTGGCGAGGGCGCCGACTTCGCCGTCCGGTGCAGCGATGCGCCTCGCCCGCCGGCGTCGGTTCAACCCTTCGTCACCTTCTGGAGGGCCGACTGCAGGGATTGGGCGTAGGCCTCACTCGTGTAGGTGGCGCCGGTGACGCCCTGGATGTTGGCGCTCTGCGCGGACATGACCTCACGCTTGAGCAGCGGGATCGCCTGCTGGGCGATGTACTGCGACGAGTAGTCGGCCACCTGCAGGCCGGTCACCACCACATTGGTGATCCGTTTGCCGGCCACGGTGACGCGCACCGCAAGCTGGCCGTAGCCGTACTGCTCCATCGGTCCGGTCGCGGTCTGGGTCGTCGGTGCCGTTGTCGCCGGTGGGCTGGTCGTCGGCGGCGCCGTGCTGGTCGCCGGTGGGCTGGTCGCCGGCGGGGTGGTTGTCGACGGCGAAGGACCTGACGAGCCGGCCCGCCGGCCTGTGCCGGTGACCAGGGGTGAAGCTGCTGCCACGCTGGTCAGATTGGTCGGGTGCGTGTGGTAACTGAGGATGCCCGCCAGACCGGCGGCCGTCCCGATGATGACGACGGGAGCCCGGCGCCGATTCACAGTGCGTACGCCTCGTGGTGCAGGGCGCTGGAGGGGACCCCCAGGCCGCGGCACACCGACATCATGGAGCCGACGAACTCCTCGGGGCCACAGACGTACACGTCGCGTTGGCGCAGGTCGGGCACCAGGCGGAGGAGCGCCTTGCCGTCGAGGCGCACCTTGCCCCTGTTGCCGAGAATCTCGTGGAGGGTGCCCTTCTGGTGTGCCACAAGGTCGGCGACCTCCTTGTGCAATGCGGTGTCGGCGTCGGAGCTCGCCCGGAGCACGACGGCCGGCGACGTCCCCTTCGGCAAATCCTCGAGCAGCGAGCGCACCGAGGTGACCCCGATGCCCGCTCCGATGAGCGCGACAGGCGAGTGGTCGGACGTCTCATGGGTGAAGACCCCGTAGGGCCCTTCGAAGAGCACCCGCGTGCCCCGCTTGATCTTGGCGAGAGCGGTGGAGTGGTCGCCAAGAGCTTTGACGGTGATCCGCAGGTAGGGCGGGTGCGGCAGCGCCGACAGGGTGTAGGGGTGGGCCTGCCACCACAGGCCGGGGGTTATGAACCTCCACAGGGCGAACTGGCCACCGGCGACCGGGAGGCGGTGCAAGTTCCGTCCCTGCAGCACGACAGACACCACCCCAGGGGCCTCTTTACGGACGTCGGCGACCCGTAGTTGCATCCGCATGCTGCGGACAAGGGGAATCCCCAGCCGGTAGATGACGATGAGACCAAGCGCGCCCAGCCACAGGACGATCCAGATGGCCCGCGTGATGGGGTGCCCGACGAAGGTGGGCCCGATGACGAGGGCGTGGGCAAAGGAGAGGGCGAGGGCCACATAGATGTAGAGGTGGAGAGCCCACCATGTCTCGCGCCGCAGGCGGACGCGGATGGCGCGATACGACGCCACGCCGATCGCGCACATGAGGAAGAACCCGACGGTCGCTGCCAGCACGTCGGGGTAGTCGAAGACAAGTGCTCCGAACTCGGAGCCGAAGCCCTTGGAAGCGGCTTCCGCGTAGCCGATGGTCGTGAGGACGACGTGCAGCACGATCAAGGTGATTGGCCACGGTGCAAGGCGCCGGTGCCACCGCAACATGCCGTCGAGGCCCAGCAAGCGCTCGATGGGGGCGATGCGGCTTGCCAGGACCACCATGACGAGCGCCAGGTAGGTGCCGATGAGGCCGGTCGCCGTCCCGAGGAGCGTCATCATGCCCCCGGGTGCGTGCAGCGTCACGCCGGTCACCGACGTGAACGACAGCACCAGGATCCACACGCCGCCACCGGCGACCAGGAGGCCGGCCAGGGGCAGCAGCACGGGCCGGGCCACGGATGGGCGTGCCTGGCCGGGGGTCCCCGTCTCCTGTGGCCCGCGGCGGTTTGACGCCGGGACCCAGCCGGGCTTCTCGCCGCCGCGGCGCGCCTTACGGCGCCCGGACGCGCCGGAAGAGCCCGGGCTTTCCGGGCGGAGGGTCATGGTCTGGCTGGTTCGGGCGTCCACCACTGGCCCATCCTGCAGGTGATGGCTGACGCCATCGTGAAGATCTCCTGTGGAAATGCTTTGACGACCGTTGAGACGGGTGTCCCGGGCTGTCCAGGGCTTTCTTTGGCCATCCAGGGCTTTGGGCCCGCCGGCCCGCAGGCCCGGCGGTGGGCCAGAACCCGGGGAAGGCCCCTTCCCGCTCCCCTTGGAGCGCCGCTTTCCCTCGCGAACAAGCGGGAGTAGGGCGCCTCAGGAGTAGTAGCCGACCAAGTCGATGATGAGCCCCGTCGATCCGGACGAGTTGAAGACCTCGAAAGCGCCACCCGTCCCGACTGTGGCCACCGTCATGTTCGCGACGGCTGTCGACGGCCGGAAGTTGAGGTCGGAGGCGACCGGCATCGGCGTTCCGGCCGGGAAGACCGTGAGGTAGCCGTAGGACGACTCGTCCGCCGCCGCGACATTGAGAACGACGGCCGTCGCGTCGAGGGGAGCGTTGTTCCCCCCGGTGACAGCGACGTTGACGGTGCCCTGGGAGGTGAGGCTCTGGCCGGTGCACAGGTTCTCTGGCTGTGAAGGTCGTGTGTCGCAGATGCGGACCGGGTTTGGCAATGGGGTGAACTGCGCGCCGGTCGCCGATGGGCTCGTCGCGTCGGTGAAGTAGCCGGTCACATCGACAGCAATATTCGGTGAGCCGTTGCCGGAGAAGATCGTGATCGCTCCATTGGCGCCGATCGGGACCATGACCCTGTTCGGGACGTTCTCGCCGGCTCCGTAGTTGACGTTGGAGGTAAGGGGCTGCGTCGTCCCTGCCGGATAGACGGTCAGATACCCCGCGCGGGCGGAGCCGATGGCGGTGATGTTGAGCACGACGGAGGCGACCCCGGTATCGGGCACCCCGCCGCTGTTGGCGACGGCAACGTCCAGGGTCCCGTCTGCCTTCGGTGCCCTGCCGGTGCACTGGTTGGGCGTCTGGGAGACGCGCGTGTCGCAGATCCGCGCCGGGGTGAGTGCGTTGTAGAGCCCCGTGCCCTTGGTGGGTTCCGGTGCGTAGTAGCCCTGGACGTCGATGATGAAATCGACGGTGCCGAACGCGTTGTAGACGTCGATCCTGCCGTCTGCCGGCAAAGCGACGGTCACAAGGTTCGGGACATTCTGGCCCGCGTGGAAGTTGAGCGAAGAGGCGAGCGGCATCTTCTGGCCATCGGGCCAGACGGTGAAGTAGCTCGTCGCCGTCGGGTCCGCCGCGGTGATGTTCAAGACGACGGCCGACACGCCCGCTCCGGCTCCCGGGACGCCCCCTTCGTTGGCCACCGCCACGACGTCGGTTTTCCCGGCTTCCAGCGCGTGCCCTGTGCACTGATTGGGCGGCTGGGCGGCACGCGTGTCACAGATGCGGGCTGGGGGGAGCGCGTAGTAGCCGGTCGGCTCCGCGGAGGCAAAGGTGTACCGGTCGGCCGGGGTCGTCGCCGATGTCCCCGACGGCGTGGCGACGGTGATATCGAAGGTCCCGGGGCCGTGGGCGGGCGAGGTGGCGGTGATCCCGGTGGAAGAGACGACGGTAAAGGTTGTCGCCGCGGTCGACCCGAAGTCGACCGCCGTCGCCGACGTGAAGTTCGTGCCGGTGATGGCGACGGTCGTGCCGCCGGCCGCCGGTCCCGACGTCGGTGAGACACCTGTGATCGTCGCCAGCGGGGAGCCGCTCGAGGGCGCTGCCACGGTGACGGTGGTCGATGCCGTCGCCGGTGTCGTCCCGGAGCTCCCGGAAGCGGTGAGGGTGAGGTCGTAGGAGACGGGCGAGGTCCCCGTGTTCGCCGGGAAGCTGGCGCTGTACTGGTCGGTCCCACTGGTGTTGCACTGAGCCGAGGCCACCGGCCATCCGGTCAACGTCGGGCTGGCCGACAGAGCACAGGTTGAGGCGTTCGAGACGGTCCACGAGAGCGTGTCGCTGCCGCCGGCCGAGCCGAGCGAGGACGACGCTGCGCTGAAGGAGCCGATCGAGGGGCTCTGAGAAGCCACGTAGGTGAACTGGTCGGCCGAGGAGGTCGTCGAGGTGCCGGCACTCGTTGTCGCCGTGATGTCGACGGTCCCTGTGCCAGGCGGGGACGCGGCGGAGCACAACGTCGTCGATGCACAGGCGACGTGTGTCCCGGCGGTGCTCCCGAAGGAGATGGTGGTGCCCCCCGTGACAAAGTTCGTGCCGGTGATGGCGACGGTCGTGCCGCCGGCCGCCGGTCCCGACGTCGGTGAGACACCTGTGATCGTCGCCAGCGGGGAGCCGCTCGAGGGCGCTGCCACGGTGACGGTGGTCGATGCCG
>JAJZBS010000087.1 GCA_021851885.1 Actinomycetes bacterium
ACTTCGTCCCGCATGTGGCCATCGCCAACATGACGGTCGCCACCTTGGGATCGGCCGGCGCCTTCAGCGTCTACAACTCGGCCGGCTCGACGGACCTCATCGTCGACCTGGTGGGCTGGTACTCCTAGAGCCTCTCTCATGATTGCGCGAGGGCGGTTCATCGCGCTTGAGGGGGGGGAAGGTTCCGGGAAGTCGACCCAAGCCGTCCTGCTCGCCGGCCAGCTCGGTGCCGAGCTGACGCGCGAGCCGGGAGGGACGCGTCTCGGCGAAGCGGTGCGCGCCGTTTTCCTCGATCCGAAGCTCGGTAGTGTGGACGCCCGGGCCGAGGTCTTGCTCATGGCGGCCCAGCGTGCTCAGCACGTCGCTGAGGTCATCACCCCGGCTTTGCAGTCCGGCCGGTGGGTCGTGACCGATCGCTTCGCGGGCTCAACGCTCGCCTACCAGGGTTATGGACGGGGGGTTGACCCGGTCGCGATTCGGGGGATCCTGGCGTGGGCGGCGGCGGATCTCTGGCCCGATCTCAACGTCCTGATCGAGGTCGACGTGGCAACGATGGAGGGACGGCGACGCCTGCGGGGTGAGGGGTTGGCGCGCTCCGCGGACCCAGAGGACCGGATGGAAGCCGAAGACGCCGCCTTCCATCGCCGCGTCGGGGAGGGATACCGGTCGATGGCCGCATCGGATCCCGCTCACTGGGTCGTCGTGGACGGTGCCGGTGCCGCGGAGGAGGTCGCGCGCCGGATCGCCGATGCCGTCGCGGGGCATTTTGACGGGGTGCGTCAGACGTAGGGAATGAGCACCGTCTTCGACTCGCTTGCCGGCAACGAGGCCGCCGTCGCGGCCCTTCGCGCCGCTGCTGTCGCACCGGTCCATGCGTACCTGCTTGTCGGGCCGCGCGATACGGGCGAACAGGAGCTGGTCCGTGCATTTGCGGCTGCCGTACTGTGCAGCAAGGGAGGCTGTGGAACCTGCTCCACGTGCACTCGTGTCGCCCGCGGTGTCCACCCCGACGTCGTCGAGGTTGCGCGCGGCGGGCCTTTCTACAGCGTCGACGAGGCGCGGGAGATCGTACGTCTCGCGGCGCGTAAGCCCATGGAGGGTCGCCACCAGATCGTTGTCGTTTCCGATCTCCATCTGGCAGAACGTGCCGCGCCAGCCCTGCTCAAGACCGTGGAGGAACCTGCGCCGGGCACGGTGTTCGTCCTCCTGGCCGAGCAAGTCCCTCCGGCCCTGCAGACAGTCGGCAGCCGCTGCGTGGTCGTTCCGCTGCGCGCCCTGCCGACGCGAGCAGTCGCCGATCTGCTTGTCGCACAAGGAGTCGAAACGGAGCGCGCCGCCGGGCTTGCGGCCGCATCGGCCGGCCGCATCGGCCGGGCGCGCCGGCTCGCTGCGGATCCCCATGCGCTCCAGCGGCGGGATGCGTGGCGATCGCTTCCGGAGCGGCTCGACGCGTTCGGTGCCACGGTGGCGGTCTGTGTCGACGAGCTCGTCCAACTTCTCGACGACGCGACGGCCAACTTGGAAGAGCGTCAGCGTGCGGAGCTCGCGGACATGGCGAGCCGGGCAGCCGAGGCCGGGCACAAGTCCTTGCCCGGGAGGTCGCAAGTCGAAGAGCGCCAGCGCCGGGAGGTGCGGCGGTGGCGGACCGAGGAGCTCCAGGCGGGGCTCTCGGCGTTGGCGGGCGCCTATCGGGACGAGATGGCCGTCGTGCGCTCCCGCCCGGCGATCGCTTCCGCCGGGCAGGCTGTGTCCTTGATCGGCCAAGCCTCGGCCGCGCTCGTGCGCAACCCGAACGAGCGCCTCCTTCTTCAGGCACTACTCATCCGCCTGTCGCGCCTCGATGCCGGCGGAGCAGGTGCGCGCCTGGCCGGTCTAGGTGCTCCCCGGTAGCCTGGTAACACCAGGGCGTGATCGAGATCCGTGGAACCCAACGGGGGTGATGGCCTACGCCTGGTTCTTTAAACTCGCCTGCGCCTGTTCTCGCCCTGACACCGTTCGGGAGGCCGGATGCCGATCTGGTCCTCGGGGCGTGCCGGGGTGGAGCCCTTGGTGTCCTCGACCTCGGCCGGGACCCCGAGGCCGCGCGTGCCGCTGTCGAGCGGGTCGCGCATCGCTGGAGCGGCACATTCGGCGTGCGCATGCCGGCAACCTGCACTCTTGACGTCGCGGAGCTGCCCGCGGCGGTCACGACGATCCTGCTGCCGCCTCCGGAGCCTGGGGACGATGCGTGGGCCGGCCGTCTGTCCCGGGCGGCCGGGCCGTCGCACGAGCGCAGCGTCATCGTCGAGGTGCTCGACGCGGCCACCGCCGATGCGGCCCTGCGCGCCGGGGCGGACGGGCTGATCGCCAAGGGGTTGGAAAGTGGTGGGCGGATCGGGACGGAGACGACGTTCGTCCTCCTCCAGCGACTCCTGGCATCGTCACCGGTCCCCGTGTGGGCCCAGGGGGGCATCGGGGTCCGGGCCGCTGCTGCATGTCGTGCCATGGGCGCCGCCGGTGTTCTCCTCGACTCTCAGCTCGCGCTCGTGCGCGAGTCGACTGTCGTGCCCGAGGTGCGTGCGGCGCTTCGTGCGATGGACGGAAGTGAGACAGTCGAGATTGCGGGGTATCGCGTCTACTGGCGTCCCGATCTCCCTGTCGCGCGCGGTGCCGTCCCGCAGGACGCGGCGGGTGTCGCGGAAAAGATCGGGGCTGACGACCTTCGTCGCAACCTGCTGCCCGTCGGCCAAGAGGGAGCGTTTGCTGCGCCGCTCGCACGTGCTCATGGAAGTGCGGGCGGGGTCGTGCAGGCGTTCTTGGGCGCGATGCGCTCCGCGGTCAGCAGTGCAGTCGCCGCGGGAGCCTTGGAGCCCGGTCGCGGCGTTGCCGCTGTCCACGGCTTGCGCTACCCGGTCGCCCAGGGGCCGATGACCCGGGTGAGCGACCAGCCTGAGTTCGCCCTAGCCGTCGCAGAAGCGGGCGGCCTTCCTTTTCTGGCCCTTGCCCTCTTGAACGGCGAACAGGCGCGAGACCTCCTCCGCCGGACAGCCGACCTGCTCGGAGATCGCCCTTGGGGTGCAGGCATCCTGGGCTTCGTCCCCGCCGATCTGCGGGAGCGCCAACTCGCCGCTCTCCTGGAGACGCCCCCTCCGGTCGCGCTCGTCGCCGGCGGCCGGCCGTCGGCGACCCGCCCGCTCGAGGCGGCCGGGATCGCGACGTATCTCCACGTCCCTTCTCCAGGCCTGCTCGACCAGTTCGTCGCAGCAGGTGCCAGACGATTCGTCTTCGAAGGGCGCGAGTGTGGCGGCCACGTCGGGCCCCGTGGGAGCTTCGCCCTTTGGGAGGCCCAGATCGCCCGCTTGGCCGAAGCGCGCGACCTGGAGCAGATGAGTGTCTTGTTTGCGGGGGGCATTCACGATGCCCGTTCGGCGGCGGCCGTCGCGGCGATGGCCGCGCCCTTGGCGGCTCGCGGTGCAGCCATCGGAGTGTTGATGGGCACCGCCTACCTGTTTACCGAAGAAGCTGTCGAAAGCGGGGCGATCACCCCCGCCTTCCAGGAGGCCGCGCTGTCGTGCTCGAGGACTGTGCTGCTCGAGACGTCTCCTGGTCACGCGACGCGCTGTGCCGAGAGTGCGTACGTCGATGCTTTCCGCGCGGAACGGGCTCGCTTGGAGGAAGCTGGAGCATCGCAAAAGGAGCTGTGGGCCGCCCTCGAGACCATGAACCTCGGTCGGCTCCGGATCGCCGCGAAGGGCCTGCGGCGCGAGGGTGACGTTATTGCAGCGGTCTCGGCCCAGGACCAGCGGGCCGAGGGCATGTTCATGATCGGCGAGGTCGCCGCGCTTCGCCGCGCGGTGACGACTGTCGCGTCTCTACATGAGAACGTCAGTGCCGGCGCGACAGCATTTCTTGCCGCTCGTGCCGGACGAGAAGCCGACCGAGGTGTCGCGGTTGACGCGAGGGGTCGATTCGCGGGGCCAGAGGGATCACGGCCAGTTCCAGACCCCCTTGACATCGCAGTCGTCGGCATGGCGTGCCTGTTTCCCGGCGCGCACAGTGCCGAGGAACTTTGGGCAAACGTCGTCGACCGTGTCGACGGAGTCACCGAAGTCCCCACGTCCCGGTGGTCCGCCGAGCGCTATTTCGATCCCACCGCCCTGACGGCGGGCGCAGGGAAGCGCACACCGTCGAAGTGGGGGGGCTTCTTGGACCCGGAGCCGTTCGACCCCTTGCGCTACGGGATCCCGCCGGCCGCCCTGACGGCGATCGAACCGGTCCAGCTCCTCAGCCTCGAGGTCGCCGCCCGTGCTCTTGCAGATGCCGGGTACGCCGAGCGTGTGATGGACCGTTCGCGCGTCTCGGTGATCTTCGGTGCCGAGGCCGGCACCGACCTCGCCGGTGCTTACGGATTCCGGGCGCAGTTCCCTCAGCTTCTCGGCGATCTCCCACCTGAGCTCGATGCGTGGTTACCGTCGCTCACCGAGGACTCGTTCCCCGGGGTCCTCGCCAATGTCATCGCTGGACGGATCGCCAATAGGCTCGATCTGGGTGGCGTCAACTACACGGTCGACGCCGCATGCGCCTCGTCGCTCGCCGCCGTCGATCTTGCGTGCAAAGAGTTGGCTGCCGGTTCGAGCGACATGGTTCTCTGCGGAGGGGCCGACCTGCACAACGGGATCGCCGACTACCTGCTGTTCGCCGCCGTCCATGCGCTCTCGCCGACCGGGCGTTGCCGCAGTTTCGACAGCGCCGCCGACGGGATCGCGCTTGGCGAGGGGGTCGCCTGCGTCGTCCTGAAGCGCAGGAGTGACGCGCTCCGGGACGGCGACCGTATCTACGCCGTCATCAACGGCATCGGCGGGTCGAGCGATGGCAGAAGCCTCGGGCTGACGGCCCCGCGGCCGGAGGGCCAGCGCAGTGCCCTCGAGCGCGCGTATGCGCGCTCCGGCGTGTCCCCGGCCGAGGTGGGGGTGGTCGAAGCCCACGGGACCGGCACGGTCGTCGGCGATCGGACAGAGCTTGCCGTGCTCTCGGAGGTCTTCTCCGCTGCCGGTGCGCCACCGGGCTCGTGCACGCTTGGGTCGGTGAAGTCGCAGATCGGGCACACGAAGTGTGCCGCCGGCATGGCCGGGCTCATCAAGTCCGTCGAAGCCGTCTACCGGGGGGTCAGGCCACCGACGCTGCATATCGAGGCGCCCAATCCCGGGTACAAGCCGGGCGTAAACCCCTTCGTCTTCGTCGACCGAGCGCAGCCGTGGACGGGCCGCGTCCCGCGTCGCGCGGGCGTGAGCGCTTTCGGTTTTGGCGGCACCAACTTCCACGTCGTCGTCTCGTCCGACGATGAAGAAGAGCTGCCGCCCCATGGCGTCGCCGTCTGGCCGGCAGAGCTCTTCTGCTTCCGGGGTTCGACGCCTGACGAGGCGCGCCGATCAGTCCACCGGCTCGCCGGCATCGTCGGCCCGCCCCCGTCCACTGCGGATCTCGCCGCCCAAGCGCCTCCGTCAATGCGGCGCTCGCGCTGGTCCCCGTGGAAGCTCGCCGACCTCGCGTGCACGGTGGACGGCTGGGGGACCGGATCAGTCCAGATCGCTGTCGTCGCACGAGATGTCGACGACCTGCGGGCCAAGCTCGCCGGCATCGACGCGGCCGGCACCGATCTCGATGCGGATGCCGGTAGTGCCACCGAGGTCTTCGTCGCACCGGGGTCGGGTCTTGCAGGCGCGCCCGTCGCCTTCCTGTTCCCGGGCCAGGGGAGCCAACGCCCCGGGATGCTCTCGGATCTGTTCGTCACCTTCACGCGCATACGGCGGTTCCTCGACCTTGACGGATTTGATCCCCACGTGATGCTCCCGCCGGCCGCCTTCGACGCGGCACAGAGGCGTGCACAGGACGGAGCCTTGACCGACACCCGGGCCGCCCAGCCGGCCCTCGGCGTGGCCGGCCTGGCGATGGCCGACCTGCTCGGCGCCTGTGGCGTCCACCCGGACATGGCCGGTGGGCACAGTTACGGCGAGCTGGTCGCGCTCAGCGTCGGCGGGGCGATAGACGAAGAGGACCTTCCTCGCCTGAGCGCAGCGCGGGCGCAGGCGATGCTCGACGGGGTCGGAGACGACCCGGGGACGATGGCCGCCGTCGCCGGCAGCGCGGCGGAGGTCCATGCGGCCTTGTCGGGCCTCGCTCAGCCGCACGGCATCGTCGTCGCCAACGACAACGCCCCGGCTCAGGTCGTCATCTCTGGCCCAACCCGTGACGTCGACGATGCCGTGGCCCACCTCAAAGCGCAGGGCCTCGCATCCCGACGCATCCCGGTCGCCTGCGCCTTCCACAGCTCGGTGGTCGCCGGCGCCGTCCCGGCCTTCCGTGCGGCGCTCGATGCGGTCGAGGTTGCCACTCCGAAGGTCCCGGTCTGGGCGAACAGCACCGCCGAGCCCTACGCCGGCGACGCCGCGATTGTCCGGTCGACCCTCGCCGGCCAACTTGCCCGCCCGGTGCGCTTTCGGGAGCAAGTCGAGGCGATGTACGCAGCGGGAGCGCGCATCTTCGTCGAGGCCGGACCGGGACGCGTGCTGTCCCAGCTCGTCGGCCGTGTCCTCGCGGGTCGCCCACACCTGGCCGTGGCAACCGACGTGCCAGGCGACGACGGCGTCCGCCGCTTCCTTGTCGCCCTCGCACAACTGGCCGTCAACGGCGTGGCCGTGAACACGGGCGCTCTGTTCACGCGACGCGCGGAGGCTCTCGACGAGGCGGTGCTGGCGGACAGTGCGCGCCCCGCGTGGACCGTCGACGGCCAGATGGTGCGCGCCGCCGACGGTCGGCCGCTTGCCGGGGGTCTGCAGCCGGTGGACACACGCCCGGTGTCGCTGACGATGCGCGGGCCGGCCGGCGGTGACGGAGCCACGGCGGTGCAGACGCGTGAGGCCGCTCTCGTCGCTTATTTCGAGTCGATGCGACGTCTTGTCGACACGCAGAGCGATGTCGTTCTCGCCTACCTGGGAGCACCTGCGCCAGGGCATGAGAGACGCCCCGACCCAGCCCCCGGGCCAGCGATCGCCGACCCATCGGCCGGGACGCACTCCGCGGATGGGGCAGCCGTCGGTTCAGGTGTGGCGTCCGCCTCCGGTGCGGCTCGTGCCCAGGAGGCAGGTGCCGGTGGGGCCGCCCTGTCGGGTGATGACTTGCTTGACGCGCTCCTCACCTTGGTGAGCGACAGGACGGGCTATCCCCGCGAGATGCTGGCGCCCGACCTCGATCTTGAAGCCGACCTCAGCATCGACTCGATCAAGCGCCTCGAGATACTCGGGGATCTCGTCGAGAGCGTCGGCTTGGCTGGCACGGCGGGACCCGATGGTCCCGACGAGGGTGTCATCGAGGAGCTTGTCGGGCACAAGACTCTGCGCTCAATCGTCGCCTGGATCGACGCGCACAGCGCGAGGAGTGCCGCTTCGAACGGGGCCTCCGGAAACGGATCGGAGACAGCCGCTCCGTCGTCCGGCGGGCCCGTCGCCGAGCAGGATGGGCTCGGAGGCGGAGATGCCGACGCAGGACGCGGCGGTGTTGAGACCCTCGTCGTCACGACGGAGGTCCTCCCGCCTCTCGGCACACCACGCTCCGATGGCGGGCGCGGGCCGGTTGCTGTCGTCGGGGGTGGCTCGCTCGGGGCCCGTGTTGCCGCGCGCTTGGATGCCCAGGGGCGAACCGTCTACCGGCAGAGCACCGGGGTCGATCTCGCTCCCGGTGCATCGGCGGTCGCCCTTGTCGACCTGTCCCTGGTCGACGGCGACGGGGGACCGGCCGTCGACGCTCTGGCCGGCCTGTTCGTGCGCACGAAGGAGGCTCTCGGCAACGGAGTCGCGACGCTGCTCGTCGTCTCGGAGCTCGGGGGGGTCTTCGGCCGCAGGTCTGCGAGCGGTGCGGCGACGAACGGCGCCCGCGGCGGGGCTGCGAGGCTCCCCATCGCGGCGGGGGTTCGCGGGTTCGTCAAGACGATCGCCATCGAGTATCCGGACCGCCGGGTGCGCGCCGTCGACACCACGCCCGGCGAAGACGAGGAGCGCCGGGCCGGCCAGATCGTGTCCGAGCTCCTCGCCATTGAGGGCGGCGTCGACGCAGTGGATGCCGTCGGCTACCTGCCCGATGGCGCCCGCCTTGCACTGGGAGCGCGCCCGGGTGGCCTGGAGGGTGACGCGGCCGAGCCGGGGCTCGCGGCCGGAGACGGGCACGGCGCCCTCGTCGATCCCGAAGCGGTCGTCCTCATCACGGGCGGCGGACGCGGGATTGGGGCGCGGGCGGCCGTCGCGATGGCGCGCGCGTCCCGCTGCACCGTCGTCGTCGCGGGCCGGACCGTTCCCGACACGGCGAGCGAGCCCGCCGAGGTCGCCGGTGCCGCGGACCTGGTCGCACTGCGCCGGGTGCTGGCCGCCGGTGGCGCGGGCCGGACGTTCGCAAGCCCCGCCGAGATCGAACGAGAGGGCCGCCGAATCCTCGCCAATCGGGAGGTGCAGGTGACCATGGGAGAGATCGCGGCCGCCGGTGCCACGGCCCACTACGAAGTCGTCGACACCGCAGATGCCGCGGCGGTCGCTGGCCTCGTAGAGAGCGTCTACGAGCGCTTCGGGCGGATCGACGGGGTGATCCACGCTGCCGGCGTCATCGAGGATCGACTGGTTGCCGACAAGGACGCCGCGTCGTTTAGGCGCGTTGTCGCGACAAAGGCTGCCGGGGCCGAAGCGCTGGCGACAGCTCTCCGTGACGACGCGCGCTTCCTCGTCTTCTACTCGAGCATCTCGGGCATCTTCGGCAACAGGGGACAAGTCGACTACGCCGCGGCGAACGACGCCCTCGGGGTTCTCGCCCACCGCCTCGGCGAACGTTGGCCGGGACGCGTTTCCGCCATCGCCTGGGGACCGTGGGCGGGCGGGGGGATGGTCACGCCCGAGCTCGCCCGCTCCTACGCCCGTCGCGGCGTTGGCTTGATCGACCCGGACGAAGGGATCGGCGTCCTGACCCGCACGATCGCCTGTCTCGTCGCCGGATGCGGCGTTCCCGAGCTTGTCGTCGTGGGGCTTGCCGGCCCGCCAGCCTCGCCGGCGACGGGGGGCTCGCCCGCCGCCGAGTCGGTCGCTGCGGGAGCGGGCTGGCACGCCACGTGACGGCCGGCCCGCGGGCGGACCTACCGGTGTCGGGCAGGCCGCCGCGCACCACCGCGCAGCGCCGTGACACAAGCGACGGCGTCGTCGTCGTCGGCATGGGATGTGTCTTCCCCGGCGCAGCCAACCTCGACGCCTACTGGCGCAATCTCATGGCCGGTGTCGATGCCATCTCTGCGGTGCCCCCGACCCGGTGGGACCCCGTCTACTTCGACGCGGACGCGCAAGGGGAGCCCGACCGCTTCTACTGCAACCGCGGCGGCTTCGTCGACGACGTCGCCACCTTCGACGCCGCCGCCTTCGGGGTCATGCCCGTGGCCGTCGGCCAAGCCGAGCCGGACCAGCTTCTCGCTCTCCAGACCGCGGCGGTGGCCCTGGCGGATGCCGGTGGCGCCGACGCGGTCGGGGATCGCGCGCGCATCGGCGTCATCCTGGGGCGTGGTGGGTACCTGACGCCCGGAGTCGCGCGCCTCGACCAGCGCGTGCGCACCTTGGGCCAGCTCGTCGCCACGCTCCGGGACCTCGTGCCGGGCATGCGTGAGGACCAGATCGAGAGGATCCGGGAAGCATTCATCGCTCGGCTTGGTCCTGATCGTCCCGAGTCGGCCATCGACCTCGTCCCGAACCTCGCGGCGTCGCGCATTGCCAACCGCCTCGACCTCCACGGACCCGCCTACACGGTCGACGCCGCGTGCGCGAGCGCCCTCGTTGCGGTCGACGCGGCGGTGCGCGAGATCGAAGGGGGCCGCTGCGACGCGGTCGTCGCCGGGGGCGTCCATCTCTGCCATGACGTGACGTTGTGGAGCGTCTTCACACAGCTCAGGGCATTGAGCCCGACGTGCGTCATGCGTCCCTTCGACCGCCGGGCCGACGGCCTGCTCATCGGCGAGGGTGTTGGTGTCGTCGTCCTCATGGGTGCCAAGGCGGCCGAGCGTGCCGGCTTGCGCCCGTATGCGACCATCCGTGGCGTCGGGGTCTCTTCCGACGGGCGTGGTGCTGGCCTGATGCGGCCGAGCGTTGCCGGCCAGCTGCTCGCCCTCGAACGTGCCTGGGCGGGGTCGGGGAGCGATCCGGCCGCGCTCGGCATGGTGGAGGCCCATGGCACAGCAACGCCGGCCGGGGATGCCGCCGAGATCGAGACGCTCGACCGGTTCTTCGGGCGTGACGGCCACAAGCTGCCGATCGGATCGGTCAAGTCGATGATCGGCCACGCGATGCCCGCGGCCGGTGCCGCCGGCCTCGTCAAGGCGGTCCTTGCCGTCCACCACGGGATGGTGCCGCCGACGCTGCTGTGTGACGAGCCGCACCCTGCCCTTGCCGGGACGCGCCTCACGCCGGCGACGGCCCCGGCCGCATGGAGCGAAGAGGCGCTACGGGTCTCTGCGCTGCGCCTCGCCGCCGTCGACGCCTTCGGCTTCGGCGGGATTAACGCCCATGTCATCGTCGAGGCCCACCCCTCGTCGCGTGTCCCTCCTGCGCGCTCTGTGGCACGTCGTGGAGCGTCGCCGGGCGGTGCGCACCAGGAATTGCCCGGGGGGCGGCTGGTGCTGCTTGCCGGCGAGCGCCCCGACGACCTCGTCACCCAGCTCGGTCGCTCCCGCGCCGAGCTGCTGGTGCGTGACGACCGCCGGGGGCCGGTTCCTCATGGACCGTGCCGCCTGGCCATCGTCGATGCGACCCCGGCCCGCCTCGACCTCGCCGCCAAGGTGGCTGCACGGGGTCGCCCCTGGCAGGGCCGCAACGGCGTCTGGTTCAGCGCCGATGGCTTGATCCGCCAGGGGGGGCGTGTCTGTTTCGTCTTCCCCGGCCTCGACCCGGCCTTCTCGCCGGGGACCACCGAGGTGGCTGAGCACTTCGGCATCCCCGCTCCCATCGCCAAGGACGGGGGGGACCTGGAGAGGCTCGGGTGGGACATCGTCGGATCGGGGCGCGTCCTCGACGCGGCGCTGCGCCTCCTCGGCGTCTCGGCCGACATGGTCGCAGGGCACTCGATCGGAGAGTGGAGCGGGATGATCGCCACCGAGATGATCCCTCCGGAGGCGATCGACGACTTCATGGCGAGCTTGCTGCCCGGCACCCTCGAGGTGCCAAACAGCCGCTATCTCGTTGCAGGATGTGGTGCGGACATCCTCACGGAAGTCGTCGCCGACCTAGCGGGTGTCCACGTCTCCCACGACAACTGCCCCCACCAGTCCATCGCCTGCGGCGATCCTGAAGGCGTCGCCGAGGCGGCCACCCGCCTCAAAGCCAAGGGACTGCTCGCGCAAGAGCTCCCGTTTCGCTCCGGATTCCACTCCCCGTCCTTTGCTCCGTTCGCTGCACCGTTCCGGGCTCACCTTGCGCGCCTGCCCCTTCAAGAGCCGATTGTGCCGCTGTGGTCGGCGACGACAGCCACTCCCTATCCCGCCAAGGCCGAGGCGGTGCGGGCCCTCGCCGTGCGCCACCTCCTCGAACCCGTGCGCTTTCGGGAGATGACAGAACGGCTGTACGACGCAGGCGCCCGCGTCTTCGTCCAGGTTGGCCCGGGCAGCGTTATGGGCTTCGTCGAGGACACCCTGCGCGGCCGTCCGGTTGCCGCCGTCGCGGCCGCTTCCCGTAGCAACCCGGGCATGGCGCAGCTCCTGCAGGCGAGCGCCGTTCTGTGGGTGGAGGGCATTGACGTGCGTTTTTCGGCCCTCGCCGGTTCTCCATCTGTGACTGCCGTCGCACCAGGCGCGACCACGGGTGGACCGATCCAGGCTGGCGGAGACGTCCCGGCCGCCCCGGCCGGCCGGCGGCTCCCGCTCGGATCGCCGCTCGTCCATCTCGACGCCGACCCCGCTCTGCGCGTGGCAATGAACCCCATAGGGGTCCTCATGGAACGGATCCCACCCGACGACCCCGTCCTCGCCGCCTACGCCGCGACGGTGACCCGTGCCGTCGAGGCCAGTGAGGCCGTCCTGCGCGAGCTGGAGCGCACGGGGCGCGACACCCCAACGCAACCGTCTCCGGGGGCTCGTCATGTCACAGAGGAAACCCCGTCGCACCCGGTGGCCGGCGAAGTCGCAACGGAGCGGGTCACGACCATCGTCCTTTCGACCGCGACCGTTCCGGCCTTGAGCGACCACTGCTTCTACCGCCAGCCAACGGGGTGGGCGGAGATGGAGGACCACTTCCCGGTTGTCCCCATGACGATGCTCGTCGAGCTCATGATCGACGCCGCCCGCAACGTCGTGGCGGGTCGTCTTGTCGTCGCCGTGGAACGGGTGCGGGCTCTGCGCTGGCTGGCCGTCGCACCGCCCGCAGAGGTCACCGTCCGCGCGCGCGCAACCGGCCCCGACCGGGTCGCCGTCACCATCGACGGGTACGCGCGCTGCGACGTCGTCTTCCAGGACGCCTTCGCGACCCCGCCCACACCCTTGGACACGGTGCTTGGCGGCGCCCATGAGGCGCCCGTCGACGCCGAGCACCTCTACGAGGACCGCTGGCTATTCCACGGCCCCGCCTATCGTGCGGTCGATCGGCTCGGCCTGATGGGCGACGACGGCATCCGCGGGGTGATCACCAACCTTGCAGCGCCAGGTGCGCTGCTCGACGGCGCGGGCCAGCTCATGGGCTTCTGGGTCATGAGCCGCGAGGAGCGCGACCGTCTCGCCTTGCCCACCGCCATCGCCTCGATCGCCTTCTTCGGTCCCCCGCTT
>JAJZBS010000088.1 GCA_021851885.1 Actinomycetes bacterium
CGATCGCAGGCTCCTAGAGTCGTGGCTGTATACCGGGGGTGTAGCCCAATCGGCAGAGGCAGGGCGCTTAAACCGTCCAAAGTGAGGGTTCGACTCCCTCCACCCCCACGACGTGTCGCTTTACGAAACCGATCCACGGTCAACTGCCACGGGGCCCCTAACCTTCTGGAGTGACCACGATCCGCGACGTTGTCGGCGACCTCGAGGCCGAGCAGGCGGAGCTGGATTCGATCGTCGCTCCGATCATGACGCCCGAGTGGGACAAACCGACGCCGGCGGATGGCTGGTCGGTGCGCGACCAGATCGGGCACCTGGCGTACTTCGACGAGGTGGCCGCCGAAGCCGTCTTGGACCGTGACGGCTTCGGCAGACGGCTGGAGCTGTTCCGCCGGGCGTTCCTCGAAGGCCGGGACCCGATGGCCGCCCATCTTGGGCGCGGGCGATCCCTTGCCGCGGGGGAAGTCCTCGCATGGTGGCGGGATGCGCGCCACAAGGAGATCGCTGCTTTCACAACCCTGAGCGGCGCCGAGCGCGTGCCGTGGTTCGGACCGCCCATGGGGGCAGTCAGCTTCGTCACAGCCCGCCTCATGGAGACATGGGCACATGGTCAAGACGTCGCCGATGCTCTCGGCATTGCCCGGGTGCCGACGTCGCGTCTCCGCCACGTCGCTCATCTCGGAGCCCGCACACTGCGGAACTCCTTTACCGTGCGAGGCGAAGAGGTCCCCGCGGACGAAGTGCGCGTCGAGCTCGTCGCTCCGTCCGGCGAGGTCTGGACCTGGGGCCCGGAAGGCGCGGAGGAGCACGTCTCGGGGGACGCTCTCGATTTCTGTCTGGTCGTGACCCAACGCCGGCATGTTGCCGACACCACCCTCGATGTGCGGGGAGATGCAGCTCGGGCATGGATGGAGATCGCCCAAGCCTTCGCCGGCCCGCCGGGGCCTGGTCGAGCACCGTCTGGCTCCGGATCTGCTCCGTCAGGCGCATCGCCGGCGTCGCAGTAGGCCTCTGGGGCCGCCGACGGTATCGCGACGACGGCCGAGTTCCGTGCTATCCCGCCGGAGGCGAACCACCGGCAGCCGGCGAGTGACGGGGCTCGGCCCCATCGTCGGCCACACCCGTGACCACGACCTCGGTGCCAACCGCTTCCCCGGCATCGACATCTGCCATGGTCTCGGCTGCGGCACCGCCGCCGGTCTGCCTCGCGGCGTCGGCAACCCCGCCGGTCGCGGCCACCGCATCCCCGGCCCGCTCCTCGGCCACCGGCTCCGCGGCCGGCGGTGTGGCTCCCTCGCCGGACGCGCCGTGGAGGACGCTCCGATATCGGCGCCAGAGCAGGGCAAAGGCGCCGAAGCCGACGACGGCAAGGCCGATCCCTGCCGCTTCGACAAGGTGCGATCCAAGACTGTGCGGCTTGGACAGCCAGAGGTACTCGTCGAAGAAGCGGGCTATCCCCCACAGGCACGTTGCTGCCGCGATGACCATCCCGTTGGGAGGATGGACGGGCCTCTTCTTGAGAGCGCGCTCGAGAAGGAGGAGCAGGACGAATATGGCCGCGCATTCGATCGCCTGGAAGATCGGCACGGGGACCCTCTTGCCGATCTGGTCCGCGTAGTACATGCCGAACCATTGGTGGGTCGGATGGCCGCCGCCTGCCACCATGAGCTGGGGACCAAGCAAGCGCCCGAGCGCCCACGCCGCCATCAGGACCGGAGCGACGAGGTCGAGTGCACGCCCGACCGGGAGGGACGGGCAGCGTTTCCGGGCCAGCAGGATCCCCGTGGGCACGGCGAGGATGAGACCTCCGAACGACGAGAGCCCTCCATGCCACACGGCGAGGATCTCGATCGGTTGGTTGGTGTAGTAGCCGAGATTGGCGAGCACGTGCATTGCCCGGGCCCCGACGATGGCAGCGACGATGATCCAGAGGAACACCGATGTGAGCCACTGCCACGGGTATCCGTTCTTGCGTAGTCGCCGCTCGAAGTACCGGAACGCGAACCAGAAGGTAACTGCGAGCCCAATGCCATAGGTATGGATCTGCAGGGGACCGATGTGAAAGTCGACAGGTATGGGCTTCATGGTCGATGAGGGCGTCGCGAGGAAGGGGGGGGGAGCTGAGACCTCGTCGACAAGTATGCCGCGTCGCTCATGTGGACGAGGTCGCGCGGGGAACAGCGCGATACAGCGTGCATGCGGGATACAGCGTGCGTGCGGGCTGAGGGATCAGGCGCCGGCGAGAGGCTAGGGACGCCCAGCCCCGACAAGGCCGGAGTACCAGATGGGCTGGATCTGGATGACCTGGCCGGTTTCCGGTGCCGCGATCACATCGCCGCCACCGATGTAGATGGCGACGTGTTCCTCGATGCCGCCGCCCCCCCAGAAGATCAGGTCCCCCGGCAGGAGGGCCGACATCGACACGTGCTGGATCATGTTGTACTGCATCGTCGCCGAATGGGGCAGGTACACCCCGGCTTGGCCCCATGCCCATGCCGTCAACCCGGAGCAGTCGAAGCCCACGCCCGGCGTCTCGCCTCCCCAGACGTAGGGAACGCCGAGCTGGCTGTAGGCAGCCCTCACGGCCACCATGCCTGCACCCGAGCCGGAAGGTGGTGTCGAAGTGGTTCCGCCGCCCGATGGCCCGACGACCGGGCTACTGGGAGGCGGGGGCTGGATATTCGTCGGCCGGCGTTCTGCCGCTGCCGCCGCGGCTGCCTGCGCTTGAGCGACCAGCGCCGCAAGGTGTCCTTTGACCTGGCCGAGGGTTGCCTCGGCGCTTGCCTGTTGCGCCATCGCCTGTGAACGAATGTTGGCGACAGCCTGCAGGGCCGCGTGGGCGGAAGCCTCGGCGCTGCGCAGGCTCGACTCGCGCACCGTCAACTGCTCCTCGGCGACGTGAAGCCGGCTGATGCCCGTCGCAACGCTGTCCGTCGTCGCCCGCAGGTACTCCTGGCGGAGCATCAGGCTGTCTGCGCTGCTTCCGATGACCTCAGAGAGGCCGTTGGACGTGCCACCGTCGATGAAGCCGGCGATCGCGGCGTTGCGGAGGCCTGTGCGGGCGGCTTCCACCTGTTGACGCGTGGCCGCGATCGAGGCCTGTGCGGAGGCAACCTCGTTCTGGAGGGCCTGGTCCTTGGCTTGTGCCTGGTAGTACTGCTCGCTCAACAAGTCGAGGCGATGACCGTCTGCGGCGATCTGGGACGCGATCTGGGACGCTTGTGCCTGCAGGCTCCCGATCGGGTCCGCCCCGGCAGAGGCTGCTGTGGCGATCGTTGGTCCAAATGCGACAGATGCGGCCACGGCTCCGACGAGCGCCCCCGAGAGCACGCTACGCGCGCCGCGACGCATGAACCTCGGCCAGCGTTTCACAATGACCCGACAGGCTAGCCAACCAGCACACGAGTCGCAAGCATTTCGCCCGCGCGCCCAAGGGGCATCCGTCGCCACGATGAACGACGCCCGTCGGTTCGCAACGTATCAGTTGGCCGGTGCGATCACCGGAACGTCGTAACGGGACCGGTCGCGGGCCGCTCGACCCGCAAGCGGAGCCAGTGCCCGGGGCCACGCCCACCTCGGCGCCGGCTGGCGCGCCGACCGCCGGCGCCGGCGCCGGGACTGGAACCCACAGGATGGGGCCCAGAGCAGCAGAACAGGGCGGCATGTCGGCTGACGGCGCCTGAAACCGCAGGTGAGGGCGCGATAGCGTCGGAACATGGGTGAGATCGTCACATTCCCGAGCAACGGCTCGCAGGGCCAGGGATACCTTGCGAGCCCCCAGGGGGGCAGCGGCCCCGGCGTGGTCGTGATCCAAGAGTGGTGGGGGCTGGTCGACCACATCAAGGACGTCTGCGAGCGGTTCGCGGCAGAGGGCTTTGTCGCGCTCGCTCCGGATCTCTACAGAGGCGAATCGGTCCGAGAGCCTGACGAGGCCGCCAAGAAGATGATGGCCATGCGGCTTGACCAGGTCGGACGCGACATGAGCGGTGCGGTCGACTGCGTCCGCCAACGCGCGAGCGGCGATCGGGTCGGTGTCGTCGGCTTCTGCATGGGCGGCGGGCTCGCTTTCATGCTCGGCTGCCAGAGGCCCGAGGCTGTCGGTGCCGTGGTCGCCTACTACGGGGTGATCCCCTGGCCCGAGGCGCAGCCGGACTGGTCCGCACTGTCGGCCCCGGTGTTGGGCCACTTCGCAGGCAACGACACGTTCTTCACTCCCGAAGGTGTCGCGGAGCTCGAAGGCCGGTTGAGCGATTTGGGCAAGGACGTCGAGTTCCACGTCTACGAAGGGGTCGAGCACGCCTTCTTCAACGACACGCGGCCCGAGGTCTACGACGCGGAGCTTTCAGAGCGCACCTGGACGCAGACGCTCGCCTTCCTCCGTCGTGAGCTGGATTGAGGGTCGCGGTCGCCAGCCCGTAGCATCGACCCCCATGGGTCAGCGCAGTAAAGATCTCCCCCGCCGTTCGTGCCTTTCGGTCCCCGGATCGAGTGACCGGTTCCTCGAGAAGGGACCGACCATCGCGGCCGACATGACGTTCCTCGACCTCGAAGACTCGGTGGCCCCCTCCGAGAAGGTCGGCGCGCGCCAGAAGGTTGCCGAGGCCGTCCGCAAGCTCGACTGGGGCGATCGGGTCCTGTGCGTGCGCATCAATGCGTGGGACACCCGGTGGACATACGGAGACGTCATCGAAGTCGTGGGCAACGCAGGGGAGCGGCTCGACGAGGTGATGCTTCCGAAGGTGCAGAGCGCTTCGGAGGTCGAGGCCCTCGACATGCTCCTCACCCAGGTGGAAGCGAACAGCGGGCTGCCGCTGGGGCACATCGGCATCGAGGCGCAGATCGAGACGACGCGTGGCCTCATCAACGTCGAGGAGATCTGCGCCGCGTCGTCGCGCCTCGAGGCGATCATCTTTGGTCCCGCGGACTTCGCGGCGTCGATGGAGATGCCTGTGCTGACCGGGGGTGTCCAGATTGCCGACTACCCCGGCGACCACTTCCACTACGTCTTCTCCAAGATCCTGATGGCCGGGCGCGCCAACGGATTGCAGGTGATTGACGGGCCCTTCCTGAAGATTCGTGAGCTCGATCAGCTGCGCGAGTACTGCATGAGGACGCGCGTCCTCGGCTACGACGGCAAGTGGTGCCTTCACCCCGATCAGGTCACCGTGATCAACGAAGTCTTCTCGCCGACCCAAGAGCAGTTCGACAAGGCCTGGGACATCCTCGACGCTTATCGTCGTGCGACGGAAGAGGAAGGCAAGGGCGCGGTGATGTTCGGCGACGAGATGATCGACGAGGCGAGCCGGAAGATGGCCATCAAGTTTGTTGCCCGGGGCGAGCGCTCCGGGTTGCGCCGCCGCTCGAGCTGAGGAAGCGCTCCTCGGCCGGGTGACGCCGGCGCCGTCAGGGCGTGCGTACCCGGTCGATGAGGCGCCGGGCGATGACCTTGAGGGCCAGGGTCTCGTCGGCCCCTTCGAAGATCGACAGCACGCGCGCATCGACGAAGTACCGGCTCACCGGGAACTCTTCGGCGTAGCCCATGCCGCCGTGGATCTGGAGGGCTTCGCGGGTCACCCACTCGGCTGCGCGGCACACGTAGGCCTTGACCATGGACGCCTCCAGGGCTCCTTCGCCCTTCCCCATCATCCGGGCCACCTGGTAGCTGTACTGGCGGGCTGCCTGGATGAGCGCGGCCATCCTGCCGAGCTTCACCTGAGTCATCTCATAGTCACCGATCGGTGATCCGAAGACTTTGCGTTCGGCCGCGTAGCTGCGCGCGGCTTCGTAGGCCGCCTGCATCACCCCGACGGCACGAGCCGCGGTCTGGAGGCGCCCGTTCTCGAAGCCCTGCATCTGCGCGTAAAAGCCCTTGTTGAGGCCGTCGTCTCCGCCGATGAGGTTGTCCTCGGGGACCCACCAATTCTCGAAGGCGATCTCGTAGGAGTGCATGCCCCGGTACCCGATGGTGTCGATGGCCCGTCCCTCCATCTTGCCTGTCGCCCCAGAGGGCGGTCCGGAGATGCCCGTTGGGTCGTTGTGCTGGGTGAAGGCAAATCCGTGCCCGTCCCCGCGGGGCTTCGGCACGACGAACAACGAAAGACCCCGGTGCGTGCGGCTGCGGTCGGGGTCTGTGCGTGCCAGCAGCATGAGGACGTCGGCGCGAGCTGCGAAGGTGCACCAGGTCTTCACGCCGTTGATGCGCCATCCCTTCCCGTCACGTGTCGCAGATGTCGTGAGTGCCGCGACGTCGGAGCCGAAGTCGGGCTCGGTGACCGCAACGGCGGCCATGCGCTCGCCGCTTGCGAGCAGGGGGAGCCACGCCTGTTTCTGCGCCTCGGTGCCGGCATTGACGATGGCACGGGTGAGGATCTCCGGCCGGGTGATGAGGGAGCCTCCGATGCCCAACGAGCCCCACGACAGCTCCTCGGTGGCAACGACCATGCCGAGGTAGTCACTCTCCCCGCCGGAGGCGAAGCCTCCAAACTCTTCTGGCACCGACATGCCGAATCCGCCGATCTCGGCGAGCCCGGTGACGATCTCCTCGGGGATGTCGCTGTTGGTCCGGTGCACATGCTCGGCGTTTGGGCGGACCTTATCGGCGGCGAAACGGTGAAACGTCTCGCGCACCAGCTCGAAGTCGGCATCGAGGTGACGGGATCCTTCACGGTGAGCGAGCGTGCGGACGAAGGCAGGGTCCCGGAAACGAGCCACGAAGCCTCGAACCGCTCCGGCCCAGTCCGGCTCCGAGCCCCAGGCACCTTCACGTCCGAAAGCCCGGGCGACGACGTCGCCCACCGCGTCGGCCGCGAAGGCGCAGGCGAGGCGAGCTTCGTCCTCGCCGAGGGCGCCGTAGGCGAGCATGCCTTCCGCGATGTGCATGGCTGCACTGGCGTGCGCCACGTCGTAGGCGAGGGACTGATGGGCATCGATCGGCTGCGGCCCTGCTCCGGCAAGGGTGGCGACGGCCGCGTCGACCACGAAGCGTGCCGCAGCGACGGCCTCGCTCGCTGCGGCGAGGTCCGGAGCCGCCGCCGAGGGGTCCGTCTCAGTTGGAGGAGATGTCGAGGAGGTCATCGGCGCCGAGGCTACCGCCGCGCAAGCACGGTCACGAGTGGGGGGAGGACGATCGGATCGTCCCCGGGATCCACGTCGGTGAGCGAGGCGAGGTACGAGGCGACGGGTCCCGGTCCGATCCCCGCCGGGGCTTCCGCCCAAGCGTCGACGATGGTCAGGCCCGCATCACGGGCAAGCCCGGGCAAGAGCGCGCCGACATCGGGGTGGCGGGCCTCTGGCATCGAGAAAGGGCGTCCCCCGATACGGCCCGCCGCCGTGATCGGCTCTTGCGCGACGACCCATCCGCCCGGCTTCACGGCCGAGGCCATCCGCGTGATGACACGGGCCGGGTCGATCACGTGCATGAGAAGGAACCGGCAGAAGGCCAAGTCGACCGCTTCGGGCAGGAGAAGGTCCTCGCCGGCCTGGGTGATGGCCACGACCTGGCTGTGGGCTGCGGCACTCGCGGCGACGGCGTCGCGCGAGAGCGGGTCGCTGTCCACCGCGTAGATCCTCCCCGCCGGGCCGACGATCTCCGCCAGGGCGACCGAAACGTCGCCGCCGCCCGCGCCCACGTCGACGCATTTCCAGCCCGGTCCGACCCCCAGGCGGTCCAGGGCGGTCGCCAAAGGGCGCCGGTAGACGTCGTTGCGCAGGCCGAATCCGCTCACCGAGGTGAACGGTAGCCCCTTGCCGGGAGCCGGCCGGCCAGGCCGACTGGACAGCGGCACGCTGTCGCGGCGAGCGTGTCGGGGCGATGAAGGTGACCATGCTCCTGTGCGACGCCGCCCAGGTCGCCGACGGCAAGCTCTACATCCTGGGTGGTGGATGGAGCATCATCGGCCCCGTTCCCGCCCCGACGGCGATCGCCATCAAGATCGATGTCCCCTGGCACGCGGCCGCCGAGGTTCACCACTGGGAACTGTTCTTCACCGACGCGGACGGCCAACCCGTTATCGTCCCCGGCCCGAACGGTCCTCAGCCGATCGAGGTGCGCGGAGAGTTCCGGGTGGGGCGCAACCCGGCCGTGCCGGAGGGCAGCCCGATCGACATGCCGCTCGCCGTCAACATCGGCCCCCTGCCCCTCGGATCGGGAAGTCGCTATACGTGGCGCCTCTCCATCGACGGCGAGACCGAAGCGGGCTGGTCGCTGTCGTTCACGACGCGTCCTGCCACCGAGGAACAGCCGTCATGACCACGGACCCTGCACCGTCACGCATTGGACGGCGAGCCGAGGGTGCGGCTACACCCGGGACATGACGACGCACGAACGTCCTTTCGGAAGGTGCTTCGAGGATTTCGTTCCCGGTGACGTGTACCGCCACTGGCCGGGGAAGACGATCACCGAGTACGACGATCATCTGTTCTGCATGATGACCATGAACCACCACCCGTTGCATACGAACGAGTGGTTCGCAGAGCAGGAGACGGTCCACCATCGCAACGTCGTGGTCGGCAACCTCGTCTACTCGCTTGCGCTCGGGATGAGCGTTCCCGATGTCAGCGGGGCGGCGATCGCCAATCTTGAGGTCGAGTCTCTTATCCATCGATTCCCGACATTTCACGGCGATACCATCTATGCAGAGACGCGGGTTCTCGACAAGAAGGAATCAAGATCCAAAGGCGACCGCGGCGTCGTGACAGTGGAAACGAAGGCCTTCAACCAGCGCGGCGAAGAGGTCTGCTACTTCCGCCGGAAGATCCTTGCATGGAAGCGTGACGCCCTTCCCGCGCGCGGCCGTCCCTACGGGGATGACGTCTGGGATTGAGCCGGCCGGCGCAGGGTTGACACTTTCGCCCGGACGCCGATCCGCGATCCGGCGCCGGATCACGACCTGGGCCCCCCGCGCTCGCCGCGGCCACTCTTTGCCCTGGCGCAGCAGCAACGACCCCTGGCACGTGTTCGTGAGCGAGATCATGCTCCAGCAGACGGGCGCAGCGCGGGTCGCGCAGCGTTTCGACGACATGATCGCCCAATTCCCCACTCCCGGGGCTTGCGCCGCCGCGGGACAGGCTGCAGTTGTCCGCGCATGGGTCGGGTTGGGCTATGTCCGGCGGGCCGTCGCTCTGCACAACAGTGCCGAGATCATCGTGACACGTCACGCCGGCGCCGTGCCCCGCTCCTTCGATGCCCTCGTGGCGCTCCCGGGTGTGGGCCCCTATACGGCGAGAGCCGTCTTGGCGTTCGCACACGGCGTGGACGTCGCGGCGGTGGACATCAACGTGGTCCGGGTCCTCACGCGGGCAGTCACCGGCCGCACCCTGGTGCCGAACGAGCTTCAGATCCTCGCCGACGGCTTGATCCCGCCGGGTCAGGCCGGCCCCTGGAACCAGGCCTTGTTCGACCTCGGGGCAACGGTGTGCACGGCGTCTGCGCCGGATTGTCCGCATTGCCCGTTGGCGACCCTGTGTGCCTGGAGGCGAGCCGGAAGCGATGCACCTGATCCGCATCGCAAGCCGGCGGTCCAGAAACGCTTTGAAGGATCGGACCGGCAGGGACGGGGGAGGCTCGTGGCGGCCGCAGCGCGCGGCGCGATCGTTTCCGGGCGCCTCGCGTCGGTGATGGGCTGGCCGGACGACGCCCGACGTGCCCGTCGTGTGGCTGCGGATCTCGTAGCCGAAGGAGTGCTGTGCCGCGATGCCGTTGGTGCGTACCACCTTGCGTGATCTGGCTGCATCGTTCCGTGGAGGCGGGCACGCGCGCCCGCCTCGCCGTTCCGAACCTACGGGGCCGAGAGGAAATCGACAATCCGGCTGTTGACGTCGCCCGGCCGCTCGAGGTGGAGAAAATGTCCCGCGCCATCGACGATCGACATAGACGATCCGGCAGGAAGAAAGCGCTCGGCTCCTCCGGCTGTCTGCGGGAGAATGCATCGGTCGTCGGATCCGTGCAGGTAGAGCGTCGGAGCGGCGGGGACCGACATGACCGCCGCCTGTTCCGTGGCGAAACGTTCGCTGTGGTGTGAGGGGTCGAGGAGCGCACGGTAGTAGCCGAGGGCGCAAGAAAGGTGTGCGGGGTCGCGCAAGGCCTCCTTGGCCGCTTCGGCGTCGGCTGTCCCGTCATAGCCCGGCGACCACGCAGCCCACAGTCGATCGATGAACGCCAGGTCGTCGTTCTGGACGACGGCTTCTGCGAGCGGGTGCCGGAAGAAGAACATGTACCAGCTCGCGTGGATCTGCTCGTAGGCGACGAATCCTTGCATGAGGTGGACGAGTGGCGGGACGGCGAGGGCGACGGCGCGCCGCCAACGTTGCGGGCTGTGAGCGGCTGCGCCGTATGCGGCAAGGGCCCCCCAGTCGTGACCGATGATGACAGCGTTCTCCCGCCCGCCGAGGGCCCCGTGGAGGCTGTTGGCATCGGCGACGAGGGCGCCTGCGTGCACGTTGCCATCGGATGGGACGTCGGTGGGGGCGTAGCCGCGCATGAACGGGGCGACGGCCCGGAAGCCGGCCGATGCCAAGTCGTCGAGGAGGTACCGCCAGGTGCGCGCTGAGTCCGGGAAGCCGTGCAGGCACAGTGCAAGCGCTCCGTCGTGCGGTCCGGACTCCACATACGCAAAACGGACGCCGTTCGCGCTCACGTTTCCCGTGTGCACGGGACGACGCTACCCTGGGCAGAGCCAGCTCGTCGGGGGAGAGGCAAGGGCAGATGTTGCAGGTCACCTTCTGGGGAGTGCGCGGTTCATGCCCGTGCGCGAACGAGGAGGCCCAGCGCTACGGAGGGCACACGTCCTGCGTCGAGGTCCGGGCCGGAGACGAGCCGGCGTTGATCCTCGACCTCGGCACGGGGGTGCGGCGCCTCGCCGACGACGCGCTGGCCAGCGGGCGACCGATCGGTCCGTTGCGCGCCAACGTCCTGTTGAGCCACTTGCACTGGGACCACATCCTCGGCCTGCCTTTCTGTGCGCCGATCAACCTCCAAGGCGCCGAGGTGGATGTGTTCGGCCCCGTCCAAGACGACGGGACGTTGCACGAGGCGTTCGACCGTTTCATGCAGCCGCCGTTCTTCCCGGTGCACGTCGCGGAGCTGCGTGGTGACGTCCGGTTCCACGACGTCTGGGACGAGGATCTTGCCGTGGGCGCCGTCAAGGTGCGTGTCCGACCAGTTCCGCACAAAGGACCGACGATCGGTTTCCGGATCGAGTGGGAAGGGAGGTCGATCGCCTACGTCGCCGACCATCAGGCCCCTGGCGACCTGCGCTCGATCAGCCCAGAGGTGCTTGAGGTCTGCGACGGCGTCGACCTGCTCATTCACGACGCCCAGTACAGCGAAGCCGAGTTCGCCGAGAAATCCGACTGGGGGCATTCGACGGTCGGATACGCCGTCCACGTCGCGCGGGAGGCCGGAGCACGGGGGCTCGCCCTCTTCCACCACGACCCTGCTCACTCCGACGCCGACGTCGACCGGCTCCTGGACCACGCCAGGGGCCTCCCCGAAGCTCAGGGCATCGATTGGATACTGGCGGCGGCAGAGGGCCAGACCCTCGAGTGGGACGCAGTCTGATCCTTGTATCGATCGAGGATTGAGGTCGGGACGGATCGGGGGAGTTGTCCGAGGCAGCCCCTGTGACCGGAGATGGCCGCCACGGACCCGATCGGGCCCCCGCGTTGCGGGGGTCCAGCGACGCACACAGCCCCAGGCGATCAGACCCGGGCATGGGCGTGCCATCGTCCGTCGACGCGGCGCTCTTCCGCTCCACGCTCGGTCATTTCGCGACGGGCGTGACGGTCGTCACGGCTCTCGACGGAGACCGGCCCGTCGGCTTCACCTGCCAAGCCTTCGCGTCGTTGTCCCTGGACCCTCCTCTTGTCATGCTCGCTCCGGCGCGGGCGTCGACAAGCTGGCCGCTCGTCGCCGGCGCCGGGTTCTTTTGCGTCAACGTGCTTGCGCGGGGCCAAGAGGCTCTCTCCCGGGCCTTCTCGGAGTCCGGCGGCGACAAGTTCGCCGGCGCACCCTGGCAGCCCGGTGTCGCCGGCGCACCACGCCTCGACGGGGCGCTCGCGTGGATCGACTGCCATCTCGGCAGCGTCCACGAAGGTGGCGATCACCTGATCGTCCTGGGCCGGGTTGTCGGGCTCGCCTCCGGGGAGGGTGAGCCACTCGTCTTCTACCGGGGCCGGTTCACGAACCTGGGCTGAGCGGGCACGCCCCGGGCGGGGTCAAGAAGGCTTCGTCGTGTACCAGACCTGCCCGACGTAGGCACCGTTGTAGGCACCCAGTCCGCAGCACGCCTGCGGCATGACCCGAACCGCGAGCGAGCTCTGGAAGGTGATCCCGCCGGGAGGGAACCAGTGCATGGTCGCGCACCACGGGCAGGGACTTTGCCACTGGCCACCCGCGAACGAGCCCGTCGTGTCCCACGTCTGCCCGGCCCAGGAGAACCACATGTAGAAGACCTGCTGGCCGTCGACGATGACCTGGACGAGGCCGTCCTCCGCAGGCCTGCACCCACCCCCGCAGAAGCTCGAAATGCCCACGGCAAAGCCTCGGAAGATCCCGGGCCCTGTCGCACTGGCAACCGTCGTCAAGCATCCGTTGCATATGCTCTGCCAAGGTGTCTGGATCGACAGGCCCGGTCCACCCGCGGTGTTGGCGAAGCCGCCCGGCAGCGCGACCCGGATGCGACCCGCTGCGTTCAAGTTCTGCTCGAGGACCGGGATCGCCGGGCACGAGACACGGGGTGCGGCCTGGCCGCCCGTGGCGTTCTGGGCCGCGTAGGAAGCTTGGAGGCCGTTGCAGA
>JAJZBS010000089.1 GCA_021851885.1 Actinomycetes bacterium
CGAAGGCATCCTGCGCGGCGAGGTCGTCGCATTGGACGCTCAGGCGATGGCCGTTGCAGTGACCGGTCTGTTCGAGGAGGCAACTCTCCACGTCTTGAGCTCGGGAGAGGCCGGCCCGACGGTTGCCGTCGTCCACCGCATGCTCGACTCCCTGCGCCCGGTCCGCGCCCAGGGAGATGCCCGACACGACGGCGTCACCGAGACCGGTGCCGCCCCGCACGGGGAGGTGACGCCGTGACGGCCGGCACGCCACAACCGGGCGCAATCGCGGGCAGTCGCCGAGGATGGGCGGGAGCGCGCTCGAAGAGCCGCACCGCCGGCGGTGGCGAGCGCGGCGGGACGGCAATCGGGCCGGGGACGGTTGTCGCGATCACAGGTGCATCACGGGGCATCGGGGCAGACGTCGCACGCTTGGCCGCCAGGCGCGGGGCGCGCGTCGGTCTGATCGCGCGGTCCGCAGACGACCTGGCGGCGGTTCTCGCTTCGGCCGGTGGCGAGGCCGCCGGCGTCGCCGTCACGGCCGACGTCGCCGATCGCGACGCGATCACAGACGCATGCGCACGCATCGCCCGCGAGCTGGGCCCCGTCGACGTGCTCGTCAACAATGCGGGCATCGGGCACTTCAGCCTGCTCGTGGACACCGATGCGGATCTCGTCGAGAAGCTGTGGAGGGTCAACGTCGGCGGAGTGATCGCGCCAACCCAGGCGGTGCTTCCCGCGATGATCGATCGAGGGTCGGGAAGCATCGTCACCGTCTCGTCGGTGTCCGGGCGGATCGGTGTGCCGTTCGAGTCTGTCTACTCGGCAACCAAGTTCGCCGTCATCGGGCTCTCGGAGGGGCTGCGCATGGAGCTGTCCGGCACGGGTGTCAGCGTGCACGTCGTGATGCCGGGACCGGTCGCGACGGACTTCTTCGCCGCCCGGGGCGCCGCCTACGCGCACCCGCGCCCGCGGCCCGTCCCGTCGGCCGCGGTGGCCCGTGCCGTCGTCGACATCGCCGGCTCCCGCCGGGACGAGGTCTACGTGCCGCGCTGGTTCGCCGTCGCCGCGATCGCCCGCCTCGTGGTGCCACCGCTGTACCGCATGGGGGCGTTGCGGGATCTTCGCTCCATCGACCGGGACGCCGGGGACAAGGTCGCCCGTCCGCATGCCGAAGGCGGAGGCCCTAGCACGCATGCGCCAGGCGGGGACGGTGCCGGAGGTGGACAATGAGCGACTGGCGCACCCGGAGCTTCTGGTTGGCGCAGGGTTCCTACGAGCCGTGCGGGCCGCTCGAAGGGCCGACGTCATGTGACGTCGTCGTCGTCGGTGGCGGGTTCACGGGCCTGTGGAGTGCCATCCAGTTGAAGGACGCCGACCCGAGCGTCGACGTCGTCGTCATCGAGCAAGAGGTCGCCGGCTACGGCGCGAGCGGGCGCAACGGCGGTTTCGCGTTGACGTTGATCAGCCGGAACCTCCACGACCTCGTGCGCAAGGTGGGTGCTCGCCGTGCGCGGGCCACGCATGTCGCGGCGCGGGAGTCGCTGCGCGAGATCGAGGAGTTCGTCGCCAAGGAGAAGATCGACGCGCACGTGGAGAACCCGGGTCTGCTGACGGTTTCGAACGGGCCGGAGCAGGACGTGCGCATCCGCCAGGACATCGAAGCCGCCCAACGCCTCGGCCTCGGCGACTTCCACTTCCTGTCCGGCGCCGAGATCCAAGAGATGCTGCACAGCGAGCGCCTGCGTTGCGGCCACTTCGAGGACGACGGGCTGCTCCTGGATCCCGCGGCGCTTGCCCGCGGCCTGCGGGACGCGGCCCTGCGCCGGGGGGTGCGGATCTTCGAAGGGACTCCTGTCGACGCGCTTGAAGACATCGACGGGCGCAGGGTCGAGGCGCGCACGCCCTTCGGGACTGTCCATGCCGACCGAGGCCTGTTGGCGACGAACGCCTACGCCCACGCCCAGCGGGAGCTGCGCCGCTTCCTGTTCACCATCTACGCCTACATCGTCGTCACCGAACCGCTTTCCGCGGAGCAGTGGAGCCGCATCGGTTGGGACAAGCGCATGGGAGTGGAGGACAAGCGCGTCATGCCGCACTTCCACCGGCCCACCCACGACGGCCGGATCCTGTGGGGTGGCCGGGACGCCCCGTTCTCGCGCCAGGGCCCGAACCGGCGCCGCGATCGCGACCCGCGGATCTTTGCGCGCCTCGAAGAGACATTTCGCTGGACCTTCCCGCAGCTCGCCGACGTGCGCGTCGAGCGCGGATGGGCGGGCCCGGTGTGCGGGACGCTCAACTGTTTCGCGTCGGTCGGGTGGCTGAGTCCGACCGAGCGGATCGCCTACGCGCTCGGATATGCGGGCCACGGAGTGGGCCCGTCCCATCTCGTCGGCAAGATCGTCCGCGACATGATGCTCAACCGCCAGAGCGACCTGTTGGACCTGCCGATGGTGACGAAGAAGCCTCTCCCCCTTCCCCCCGTGCCGCTACGGTGGCCCGCCATGGAGCTGAGCCAGCGCATTCTCCAGCACGCCGACGATGTCGGCGACGACGGGGGCTTCTTCGCGAGAGTCGCTCTGCGAGCGCTCCAGTGACCGGCGGTGCGCACGAGGATGCGACGACGACCCCTGCACTCACCTGGCTTCTCGACTACGAGGGCAAGCGAGTGATCGTCAGCGGGGGGGGTGGGGCCGGGATGGGCGCGGCGGCAGTCACGGACCTCGTCGAGCTCGGCGCAGAGGTCCACGTGCTCGACCTGAAGGAGCCACCGGTCGAGGTGGCCGGTTACCACCGTGTCGATCTGCGCGACCCGGGCGCGATCGACCGGGCGGTCGCCGCCGTCGGCGGCCAGGTCGACGCTCTGTTCAACTGTGCGGGGCTTCCCGGCCCACCGTTCACCGGCGTCGACACGATGGTCGTCAACCTCGTCGCGGCGCGCCACCTCACCCAGCTCGTCACCGAGGCGATGCCGGCGGGCGGCGCGGTGGTCAGCGTTTCGTCGGCTGGCGGGATGGGGTGGGAGCACATGATGGGCCCGATCGAAGAGTTGCTCGCGACAGGGGACTTCGCCGCGGCGCGAGCGTGGTGTGACGCACACCCGGGCCTCGTCGGGGAGGGCTATCTGTTGTCCAAGCAGGCGATCGTCGTCTGGACCTTGCATACGGCCCTCGACCTCGCGGCGCGCGGGATCCGGGTGAACTGCACGAGCCCGGGTCCCACCGATACCCCGATGATGCCGTCCTTCGAGGAGTACATGGGCAAGGAGTTCATGGACAGCTTCCCGCGACCTCTCGGGCGCAGCTCGACGCCGCAGGAGCAGGCGCACCTGCTCGTCTTCTTGAACAGCGGCGCGGCGTCCTACATCACGGGTGCGAACGTGGTCGCCGATGGCGGGTTTCTCGCCGGGATGGTGACGGGGCGCCTCGCGCTGTGAGCTTGCCCGGATAGGCGCCGCGCCGCGATCGGCGCTAGGGCGCTGCCGGGTGGAAGACGCCGGAGTGGATGATCGTGGTGAGGGTGTCGAGAGCTTCGGGTGTGATCTGGCCGTCGGTGGCGTCGGTCAGGGCTTGGAAGCGGTCGAGCATCGCGATGACCGCCGTCGCCGCTGCGCGGGGCTCGATGCCTTCCGGGGGGCCGGCCGCCTCGATGCGCTGGGCCAAGGCGTCGATGAGGGCTTCCACCAGGCGGCGCACCTCGGCTGCGGCCTCGACGTCCACCGCGTCCATGTCCGTCCACGCCGAGGTCAGCGGAGCGTAGCGGCGCCACAGGGCGGAGAACTGGGCGATCCACGCGCGCAGCTCCTCGCGGCTCTCGGGCTCGCCCTTCACGGCGCGTAGCGCCCCGTAGAGGGCGGAGGCATCGTTGCGCGCGTCGTCGATGAGGGCCCGGAGCAGGTCCTCTTTGTTCGAGAAGTAGAGGTAGAAGGTCCCGTGCGACGTCTTGGCGATCTCGACGATGTCGTTGACCCGCGTCGCGTGGTAGCCGCGCGAGGCGAAGGCAATCATCGAGGCGTCGAGGAGGCGGCGCATGGTCCGCCGTCCCTGGCGGCGGAGAGCTCGCTGCGCGGCGGGTGCCCGGCCGGGTGGCGTCGCAGTGCGATCACTTTCGCCCGGCGCAGCGGCGGTGGTCGCGGCGGCGTCCGCCGTGCCCTGGTCGGCTGCGCGCTTGTCGGGGGTCACGTTTGGCGATCGTAGCCAGCGCATGACCGAAGCGCCCTTCTTCTCGCTCGTTGACGCTCGGGCCGGGCATCGCGCCAGGCGGCGGGGCGCCGGGTGCTCGCCGCGTCGGCGGTGCGGCGCGAGGGGCCCGGGCGGGGGGCGAGGAGCCTTGTAGCCTGCCGTTCGTGGAGGGCACCAAGGCGGCGACGCTCGCAGGCGCTGTCGAGGCACACGTACGTCCCGGTGACGTGATCCACGTGATGCTCGGCCACGCGCGCTGGACGGCGGCGGCTCGCGAGGTTGTGCGCTCCTACTGGCGGAGCGATCCGGGCTTCGTGCTCGTGATGGCGAGCCTGAGCTCGCTCGGCGCTCTGTTCTTCCGCGGTGGTCTCGTGCGCAAGGTCATCACGGCCTACTCCGGGGACGCCTTCCCGACCTACACCCCGAACCCGATCTTCCAACATGGCTATGGAAGCGGTGCGGTCGCGGTCGAGCACTGGTCGTTCCTGACCCTGGCCCAGCGGCTCGAGGCGGCGGCCCGCGGGCTGCCGGCCGCCGTCACCGGCTCCCTCCGGGGATCGGCAATGGAGGCGAACGGCGCGTACAGCCTCGCCGAGACGGAGCTCGGCCCGGTGGGCCTCGTCGCCCCGCTGGTACCCGACGTGGCCCTCGTCCATGCCGCGGTCGCCGACGAGTCCGGCAACCTGGTCGTCGCGCCACCGCTGCTGGAAGGTGTCTGGGGTGCATGGGCTGCCCGGCGCGGCGTCGTGGCAACGACGGACGCGCTCGTCGAGAGCCTGCCCGCGCTCGGGCTGGGCCATCGGGTCAACATCCCCGGCCACCGGGTCCTGGCGACGGTGCCGCTCGCCTTCGGGGCGCACCCCGGAGGGAGCTTTGCCGCAGGGCTTCCCGGCACCGGCTACGGCGAGGACATCCCGTTCTGGGCGGCGGCCCGCGAGGCTGCACGCGGCTCGGCCCGCAACGGCTCCCTCGCCGGCGGTGGAGATGGCGACCCCTTCGATGCCTGGGCCCGCAGCTGGGTGCTCGACATCGACGACCACGACGCGTACTTGGCGCGCCTTGGAACGCGGCGCCTCGACGCCTTGCGTGCACGCGCCGATCCGCAGTCCTGGCGCGCCGATGCGGCGGCGCACCCTGTCGACGGGGACACGCCGGCCGGCCCCTTAGAGGTCGCGGCCGCCCTGGCTGCGCGCGAGACGGTCACAGTCGTCGACCGCCTCGGCGCCGACGCCGTGCTCGCCGGAGCAGGTGTGGCCAACCTTGCCGCCTGGGTCGCGGTGGGCAGTGCGCGCGCGGCGGGCTCCGATGTCGTGCTCGTCGCGGAGCTGGGGCTGTGGCACTACACGCCGACACCTGCGGACCCGTACGTGTTCAACCATCGGGTCTTCCCGGACACGGCCGCTCTGTCGGACGCCTCGACGATCCTCGGGATGGTCGTCGGTGGCCCGGGGACGTGCACCGTCGCCTGCCTCGGTGCCGCCCAAGTCGACGAGCGGGGCGACATCAACTCGACGGAGCTGCGCGCAGGAACAGCGGAGGGCAAGCACCGCTTCCTCGTCGGCTCCGGCGGGGGCAATGACGTCGCCAGCCGGGCCGCGTCGTGCGTCGTCGTCACGTTGGCGCGCCCCGAGCGCCTGCCCGCGCGTGTGGACTACGTCACTTCGCCAGGGCACCACGTCGACAGCATCGTGACCGATCGCGGGATCCTTCGCCGGGTGGGCGGTCGCCTGCAGATCGCCGCCGTCGTGGCGGGGGAAGAGCCGGTCGCAGAGCGGGTACGGGCACTTGCCGGAGCATGCGGATGGGACGTCGAGGTGGCCCGGGACCTCCAGGAGCTGGAGCCGGTGATGCCCGTCGAGGTCGCCCGGCTCCGTGATTTCGACCGGCAACGGCTGTTCCTGTCCTAGTGCACCCGGCCCCGCTGCCCTAATGTGGGCGCCTAATGTTGGCGGCTCGCAACCGGGGGATGACGGCCGGGCCAACAATCCCAGGTGAGGGTCGCCGTCAATGCGGCCCGGGGGAGCTGGAGCGCGGGTGACAGGGAGGGGACGTATGCGACGGGCAAAGCGGGACGGCAATGGTCGGAGGGTCGCCGCGGCGGCGGTCGTGGCCGCCTTGGTGCTCGCGGCGTGCTCCAACGCCACACAGACCGTCAGCACAGGGTCCAACGCCGCTCCGGGAGTCACGGCGAACAAGATCGTCGTCGGCAGTTTGTCGACCCAGTCGGGTCCAATCGCGGCGGATTTCGCACCGATCGTCCCGGGCGTCCAGGCCTACTTCGACATGGTCAACGCTGCGGGCGGCGTCGACGGGCGGAAGATCGACCTTGCCTACAACCTCGACGACGCGTCGAACCCGACCACGAACGCCTCGGACGCGCGGACCCTCGTCGAACAGGACCATGTCTTCGCTGTCGTGGGTGTGGCGACGTTTAGCTTCACCGGTGCGACCTATCTGGCCCAGACGGGGACACCGACGTTCGGGTACGTGACCAGCAACGACTGGAGCCCGTACCCCAACCTCTTCGGCTCCTTCGGCTCCTACCTCGACTACTCGACGTCGGAGCCGTTCTTCGCGTACGCGGCGAAGAAGGTCGGCGCCAAGTCGGCCGCGGTGATCGCCTACAACGTCCCCGCCTCCGCCGACGAGTGCAAGGCGGCCGCGGCGGGCTTTGCAAAGTTCGGGGTCCACGTCGGTTTCGAAGATCTCGCCGCCGGTCTCGAGGGGACGAACATCACCCCGGAGGTCTTGCGGATGAAGCAGGCCGGCGTCGACTTCGTCGTGAGCTGCATGGACGTCACGGGCAACATCGCCCTGGCCCGGACGATGCAGCAGAACGGCATGACGGGCATCCACCAGATCTGGCTGGACGGATACGACCGGAGCGTGCTCGCTCAGTACCCGCAGCTGATGGCCAACACCATGTTCCTGGTCCAGCACGTGCCCTACGAGGCGGCGACGGAGTTCCACGGCGCCTTCCCGGCCCTGGCGACGTACCTGCAAGAGATGAAGCGCTACGAGCCCGCCTACGCCTACAACGAAGTCGCCTTCGACGGCTGGATATCGGCGGCACTGTTCGTCCAGGGGCTGCGCGCGGCCGGGCATAACCTCACCCAGGGCAAGCTCGTCGCCGCGATCAACAAGATGACGGACTTCACCGGGGGTGGCCTCACCCAGCCGATCAGCTGGAAGACCGCCCACTCCCAGGTGACGTCGCCGACGTGCAACACCTTCGTCGAGGCGACGCCGACCGGCTTCAAGACGGTGTTCAACAACGGGACGCACCTGTACGTCTGCTTCAAGAACAACGGCGGGCTGGCTCCCGTCGCGGCTCCTCCGGGGACACCCGGAGGCTGAGGGCGCCACCGGGGTCGATGGGACGCTTCCTCAGCTACGCCATCCCGGGGGTTCCCTACGGCTGTGACTTCGCGATCGTCGCCGTCGGGCTGATCCTCACGTATCGCGCGACCGGGGTCTTCAACTTCGCCTTCGGCGCGCAGGCCTACGTGTCGGCGTTCGTCTTCGACGTCTTGGACAAGAGCGGGCTCGACAAGGGTTTGTCGTTCCTCGTCGCCGTCGTCCTCCTCGCACCGGCGCTCGGGCTCGCCTTCAACCGGTTCCTCTTCCGCCACATCGCTCCCCGGGCAACCACGGCGAAGATCGTCACCTCCCTCGGGCTGTTCGTCGCCCTCCCGAACCTCGTCGGGATCATCTTCGGCAACGCCCAACGGCTCGACCCGCCAAGCCTGCTGCTCAGCCCCGATACCGTGTACCTGCACGTCGGGAGCACGCCGATCAACGGCAACGAGCTTGCGACGGTCATCCTGACGGCTGTGAGCGTTGCCGTGCTCGCCTTCTTGATGCGCGCAACCCGCATCGGCCTGAAGATGCGTGCCGCCGTCGAGAGCCCACGTCTTGCACGCCTCGAAGGCATCAACGCCGACGGGGTCATCTCGGTGGCCTGGGCCGTGTCCAGCCTGCTTGCCGGCCTCGCGGGCGTGCTCCTCGCTCCGCTGTATGCCGCGATCAACCCGAACGATTTCACGGTCCTGGTCGTCACGGCCATCATGGTCGCTGCCATCGGCGGGCTGAAGAACATGCCGGTCGCGGTCCTGGGGGGCATCGGCTTCGGGATCGTCGAACAAGTCCTCTTCGGTTACCTGCCGACCGGGAGCATCCTGCAGACCGGCGTCGCCCCGGCCCTTCCCTTCGTGATCCTCGTGGGCTTGCTGATCTTCCACCCGGGCCTGCGGCACCTCGACGACCTGCGCGACCCGCTCGCGTCGGTGGAGCCGCCCCTGCCGCCGCTGGCGGCGGCAACCCGCGCCCCGCAGTTCGACCGGCTCATCCGCGTCGGCGGCCCGATGCTCGCCGTGGTCTTCGTCCTGTCGTGCGTGACGTGGGTGCCGGGCAACTGGGAGTTCATCTTCGCGGAAGGCCTCGTCTATTCGGCGATCTTCCTCTCCATCACGATGATCACCGGCCTCGGCGGCCAGCTCTCCCTCTGCCAGGCGGCCTTTGCCGGGGTCGGCGCTTTCACGGCCGGCCAGCTCGCCGCGCACTTCGGCGTGTCCGTCCTGCTCGGAGCGCTCCTCGGCGCCGTCCTCGCCGGGATCATCGGCGCCCTCGTCGCCCTGCCCGCCCTGCGCCTACAGGGCCTTGCGCTCGCTTTGTTGACGCTTGCCTTCGCCTTGCTCGCCGACAACGTCGTCTTCCCGTACTCGTGGGCCGGCGGGCCCCAGAGCGGCCTCAACGTCCCGCGCCCGGTTCTCGGCCCGGGGGGCTTCGGGACGTCGTCGCGGACCTTCTTCGGCCTGACGGTCGTCTTGGTCGTCGTGTGTGGCGTCGTCGTGGGGCTCGTGCGGCGCGGGACGCTCGGGCGGTACCTCGCGGCCTTGCGCAACAGCCCGACGGCCGCGGCGAGCATCGGGATCGACCTCTCCCGCACGAAGATCACGGTCTTCGCGCTCTCGGCCGCCCTCGCCGGCCTCGGTGGGGGGATCTACGCGTCGCTCAACCGCACGGTGTCGGCCACAGACTTCAACAACACCTACTCGCTCGTGTTCGTCGTCGTCGTGGTGACGACGGGGGTACGGACGATCGAGGGGGCCATCCAGGCCGGGATGGCCTACGTGGTGCTGCAGCAGTTGGTGTCCTACCTGCCCACGCGCTTCGGTGGCGTCGGGCTCGTCATCGTGCTGTTCGCATTCGGCGCCACGACCTACGCCAAGCACCCCGAGGGGATTGTCGAGTTCCAGAAGCGGCGGTGGACAGCCCGGGCGGAGCGTCTGTTGCTGCGCGGCCACTCCGAGAAACCGGACGCGCCGGCCGCCGGGGGTTTCCCGGCATGGAGCGCCCCGAATGCCGAGGGAAGCCCGACCGGTGCCTGAGCCTGGGGCCGCCGGGACTGGTGCCGCCGGGACTGGTGCCGCGCACACGGTGGCCGCAACCACGGCAGCGCTGCTCGAGATCGACGGGATTTCCAAGCGTTTCGGCGGGATCCAGGCGGTCAGCGACGTCACGTTCAAAGTGGATGCCGGCGAGGCCGTCGGCGTCGTCGGCCCGAACGGTGCCGGCAAGACGACGCTGTTCAACTGTGTCTGCGGCCAGCTCCGGGCCGAGACCGGGACGATCCGCTTTGCCGGCCGCGTGCTCGACGGGCTCGACCCGTACAAGAGGGCGCGAGTGGGGATCGGCCGGACCTTTCAAAGGGTCGAGGTGTTCCCGGAGCTCACCGCCCGCGAGCACCTGGTCGTCGCCGAGCGGGCGCGCAATGGACGGGGCAGCTTGTGGCGCGACCTGCTCAACATGGGCCAGCCGTCTTCCGATGAGCTCTTGCGTGTCGCGGCCGTCATCGAGCTCGTCGGGCTTGGCGACGTCGCCGACGTCGCCGTCGCCGCCCTCGGTCTCGGCACCTGCCGTCTCGTCGAGCTGGCGCGCGCCCTTGTCGCCGAGCCCCGCCTGCTTATGGCGGACGAGCCGTCGTCGGGGCTCGACGCGACGGAGACGACGGCCCTCGCCGGCGTCCTGCGTACGGTCCAGCAAGAGCGCGGCATGGGACTGCTCCTCGTCGAGCACGACCTGTCGATGGTCGGGCAGATGGTGGACCGCGTCGTCGTCATGGACGCCGGCCACGTCGTCTGCGAGGGGTCCTTCTCCCAGGTCATGGCGGATCCCGACGTGAGGCGCGCGTACCTCGGGCGCGGTGCCGGGTTCGAAGCGGGCAGCGGGGGACCGGCCGGCACCGGCGCAACGCCGAAGCGCCCCGTGGCGACCGGGAGCGACACGGTGGGGGATCGCCCGGCGGCCGGTGGTCATGGCCAGGCCGGGCGTTCGCCGGCCGCCGGAAGCGGCATGCCGCCGGTCGCAGGCGGCGACAGCGGCGCGTCGATCCTCGCCTTCGAGGGCGTCGACGCCGGCTACGGGCCCTATCGCGCCCTGTTCGACGTCTCCTTCGCCGTGCCGAGAGGTGGGGCGGTCGCTCTGTTGGGTTCCAACGGCTCCGGCAAGTCCACGGTGGCGCGGGTCGCGACCGGGCTGGTCGCGGCGCGCTCGGGGCGGGTGCTGTTCGACGGAGCCGACGTGACGGGGGCCGCCACGTGGAGGATCGCGCGCATGGGGTGCGCGCACGTCCCCGAGGGGACGGGTGTCTTCGCCTCGCTGAGCGTCCAGGAGAACCTCGAGCTCGCTTTTGCCCGCCTCCTCGGAGCCGGCCGCGTCGCCGACGCGCTCGCCAAGGTCTACGACAGCTTCCCGATACTGAAGAGCCGCCGCGCGCAGTTGGCGGGCACGCTCTCCGGTGGTCAGCAGCGGATCCTCTCCCTCGCCAAGGTGCTGGCGGAGCAGCCGAAGCTGCTCGTGGCCGACGAGCTGTCGCTCGGGCTTGCACCCGTCGTCGTCGACACCGTCTACGAGGCGCTCGCCGCCATCCGTGCGGCGGGCTCGTCCCTCCTGCTCGTCGAGCAGCTACCCGAGCGGGTCTTCGAGATCGCCGGCTCGGCGGTGGTCCTCGACAAGGGGGTGGTGGTCTTCAGCGGCCCGGCGGACGGTGCGCGCGATGCTCTCGAGGCAGTCCTCGGTGCGCGGGCGGCGGCCGGGGTCGGCAGCGGAGGGGGAGGTCGATGATGGCAGGAGGCACGCAACGACGGGAGGCTGTGATCGTCGACGTGTTGCGGACGACGTTTGGCCGGCGTGGCGGGGCACTTGCGCACTGGCACCCGGTGGACCTGCTGGCGTTCGCGCTCCAGAGCCTCGTGGAACGCACCCGCGTCGACCCCGAGCGCATCGACGACGTGATCGGGGGGTGCGTCACCCAGGTGGGGGAGCAGAGCACGAACGTCACCCGCAACGCCTGGGTCGCTGCGGGCTACCCGCAGACCGTTCCGGCGACGACAGTCGACCGCCAGTGCGGGTCCTCCCAACAGGCGATGCACTTCGCGGCGGCAGGCGTTGCCGCGGGGCACTACGACCTGGCGATCGCCTGTGGTGTCGAGGTCATGAGCAGGGTGCCCCTGGCGTCGAATGCCCACGGCGGGACGGGGCCGTTCCCGCCGTCGTTCGTCGAGGCGGTCGACGGGAGGATCTGGGCGCAGTTCCGGGTCGCGCAGGTCCTCGCCGAGCGATGGGGGATCAGCCGCCAGGACTTGGACACCTTCTCCCTTGAGAGCCACCGGCGGGCGGCAGCTGCCTGGGACTCGGGCCATTTCGCGCGTGAAGCCGTCCCGGTGCCGGTCAAGGCCGAGGACGGGACGTTCACCGGGGAGACGCTGAGCGAAGACGAGGGCGTGCGCCGGAACTCGACGATGGAGGCCCTCGCCGGCCTGCCGCCCGCGCAGAGCTGGGAGCCGCTGACAGCCCCGGACATCACGGCCGGGAACTCGTCGCAGGTGACCGACGGCGCCTCGGCGATGCTCATCGCCGAGCGGTCGGTCGCCGAGCGGCTCGGGCTTGCGGTGCGGGCCCGATTCGCCCACTTCGCCGTCGGGGCCGAGGACGCGGCGATCATGCTGTCGGCCCCGGTGCCGGTCACCCGGATGCTCCTCGACCGATCCGGCATGAAGGTGGACGACTTCGACGCCATCGAGTGCAACGAGGCGTTCGCGTCGATCGCGCTCATGTGGAAGGCCGCCTTCAGCCCGGACCCGGAGCGTTTCAATGCGCGCGGTGGAGCGGTTGCCATCGGCCACCCTCTGGGCGCGACCGGTGTGCGCCTGACGGCGACGCTGCTCAACCACCTCGATGCGACCGGCGGGCGGTACGGCTTCCAGACGATGTGCGAGGGCGGGGGCCAGGCGAACGCGACGGTGGTCGAGCGGCTCACCTGAGCTTGGGGGATTGCGGGCGCGCGTCTATGCGCGCACGACGAGGGCGTCTGCGGCAAACGCGCCGTGAGCGGTGGCGATGAGGGGGTTGACGTCGAGCTCGGCGATGTCGCCTCCGAGTTCGACGGCGATGCGTTGGACCTTCATGATGACGTCGACGACGGCGTCGATATCCACGGCAGGGGCTCCGCGCACCCCGTGGAGCAGTGCTGCGCCGGCGATCTCGTCCGTCATGCGCCGGGCCTCGGGCGCCAGGAACGGGGGGATGCGGAAGGTCACGTCCTTGAGGACCTCGACGAGCACACCCCCG